>JACQRY010000162.1 GCA_016206275.1 Nitrososphaerota archaeon | reverse complement strand
GCTTTATAGGATCTGCCTACGCGTGAAGACACTAGGAGTTTTAAAGAGAGCTAATCGTAAGGATACTCAGAAGAGAACCGTTGAGTACAAGTGCGTTCAGTGTGACATCGTTTATGATAAGGCGGAGGTCCGGGGCATTCGTTTCTGCAATAGATGTGGCACGCGTATAAGGCCAGTGGTGACTACAGTTGACATCTAATAGAGTACGACCGCGAACGCAATGTCGCTACCACCCGAACAGCAAGCGCGGACCTTGGTGCACTCAAACATTCAAAATTTTTTTTACAGCCAACGCTAGCAGGGTATGCGGGCAGTTTTATTTTTTCTCCCGCTCTTCGTCCTATGCAATTTCATTCCAATGGTCAAATGGCAATGGAAACAGGAATCAGAATCTCGCATTGCAGACAAAGAGCATATAACGCCACTCAAGCTGAGGAATGGCCTGAGGTGGTAGAGCATGGCTAAGAAGAAGGCAAAGAAAGCCTCAAAGAAACAGGCGAAGAAGGAAGAGGCGAAGCCAGAGGAAAAGAAATGAGCTAATGTACGCTGGCTTCTCCTACAAGCGTTGACGGACCTATTCCAAGTATTTCGTTTCATGATTCCGAAGATTTTCTGGCTAGGCAACTACTGCGCGTCTTGACTCTCACGTAGAAGCTTTCCCCCGACCCTTGGGCATAGTGACTACGCCCTAGGTTTCGCTGGAGTGGCCTCCTTGAGGGGCTTCACCAGCTCTTCAGGGGGGTTAACCCTGGAATCATCGGGCAAGCGCCCGGGACTACTATTGTCCTCTAAGAACCTCGAGGACCATGCTCTGGACCACGTATCTGTACTTCTTGCCGACGTAGTTCGCAGCAACTACGGCTTCCTTTGGGTGTTGTCGAATCAGCAGTTGCAGGCCCTTGAGATCCATCGCATCCATGCATCCGTTCATTTCTTTCACCAGCGCTCGAATACCTCCATCTTTTCTTGTGGCTATGCGCAGCTTTGTGTCTGAGGCGAAGGCCATGATCATGCCTACGAACCAGGCTACCTCCAATGCTCCTGCACCTCGTTCTGGCTCTCTTCTTTCTCTATGTGGTTCACTTCTATCCTTCTTCTGACCCAATCAGGCAGCTGACTAGCGAAGACGCTATCCTCCATGTTCGGGTTGAGGAGGAAGAGGATCTTGGCAAGGATGGTCAGTCCTCTCTCGTCGAGCCTCACTGGTCCGATTGGTGTCTCCACATACCTTGGTGTGAGCTGCCCCTGTGCCACAAGGCAGAGCTTCCTCCAGTCTGCTGGAAGAGCTGAGTCGTCCTTGACGTATGCGTTGCCGTGCTGGTCCACAGCGAAGAGGCCATCCACCTCGGTCAGGTTCTCTTCGAACCGGACTCTGCCCCTGTATTCCCCGACGAGGTGTTTGATGAGTTCGAGTCTGTTCTGCTCGGCATACTCTTCACTAAAGAGTGCTTGAAAGTTGGAAGTCTCTCCTTTTTCGTGGTGCTCGATGACGGCTTCTGCAAGCCTGTCCCTCTTCCTTATCTGGAGGTGGCCTGACTTCATGTGCGCGTTGAATATGCCGTCGTCGTAGGTTTCCACGACTTTCATCTCTTTGTTGAAGGTGTAGATGATTCTCCTTCCTCGGAAGTGGAGATGCTTTAGGATGGTGTATGGCGTCTTTGGTAGTGTTTCGACTTTTCCCTGTCGAATGACTACTAGGAGATCCTTCCTCTCTTCGAGGACCACGCTCAACTCTCCTTGCCTCCCAGCATTCTGTTCAGCTCGAAGACGAAGCTCCTCATCTTTCGTATCTCTTCTGCATCCCTGCTGTGCCTTGCTGCGCTGAGGAAGAGGTTCAGGAGCCTTTCATCCTTGACCTTCTTTACCGAGTGGATAATGCTGTAGGTTATCTCGCTGTCTCCTATCTTTGGATAGCTCGGGTCGTTGATGAATTCTCCTCTCCAGAGATCTATGCCGATGTCTTTGAGTGCCTCGCTACCTGCTCCATCTAATTCGAAGTTTACTCCTTGATGCTGAAGGTAGGCCATGAGTTCGAAGAGTGTATCTGGATCTCCGATGATGGTCACCATACTCTCGCGTTTTAGGTGCTTTGAGAGGCCTATGTCGCTATACAGTACCAGCTTGATTGCTTTCCCCGAGTTGCCTATGGCTTCGTAGCTCGTCTTCCCGTCGCTGGTCTCCAAGCTCTTTGAAGCGATCTTATCCACGAATCCACGGAGACTGATGCCTCGCTGTATTCTTGGATCGTCTTTGACGATCCTGTAGCTGGTCTGGACCATTGATAGTAGTATGAGGTAGCTCCTCATCTTGCCCTTAGGTATGCGGATGGTCTTTTCGTCTAGGTCGTCCTTCCACGCTCTTTCGACATGCCTCCTTACGTCTTCGAACCTTCCCCAGCTGTATCTTCCAGTGCCTGCGGAGTGTACTGCGATTTCGCCTAGGGGCCTGAATGTCCTTCTCTGCTTCAGCTTGTTTTCCCTGATGAACTCGTCGCCGAACCCTACTCCGAATCTCCTTAGTAGTTGGAGCGCTTCGATGTCGCTATCTCTCTTTAGGAGCCTGATGACTATGGCATCTGGAACCTTTGACTTGATCAGGGCTACTCTGTCCATGTTGAGCGACTGTAGGTAGAAGAGGTTCCTTGATCGCTCCAGGAGTTCTCCTATGGTCTTGGAATCCCTCGAACCGTCTGCCTTCACTCTTACTTTGATGAATTTGCAGATGTCTACCGTGTTCTGCGAGAGGTATCTTTCGATGTGGAGCTCGTCATACGCATCGTAGATTTCTTGGTACTTCGAAGCGAGGTAGTCGTCGACCGTGTGAAGCTCGAGGAATGCAAGGGCTTCTCTTACCTTCCCATCAATCCTCTTCGATATGGCTTCGGCGGCTTCGCCGCTGAGCCTCTCTCTGTCCGCTGTTGGGGGATACTTCCTCTCGTCCTTGATGTTTAGTATCCAACCTGAGAACGGCAGTTCTATTGGTGCTTCGATGGGGGTTCCTACGAGATGGACGCCGCCTGTGCTGCTACCAGGCCTCGCTACGTAGAGACCGTCGTAGGTCTTTTGCATGGTGAAGGCGCCGAAGAGATAGAAGTCCTCGTCCTCGATCTCGATGGGGATGACGCTCTCGATCTTCCTGTAGTCTCTCTCATCTCTCCTGATTCGCTTGATTAGATGCTCCTTGAAGCTTTCTGGCCCTAATCGATACCTCCCTGCTCTCTCGTGGATAGGCTCGCCATAGTAATAGCTCGACTCGCTGCTCAGGTCTTCTTCCAAGTTGAGATAGGTTTCGATGCTGGAGAATCTCGATACCTTGACGATGGCCTCGATGATGCTCCTCAGGCTTACGTTGTCCCTTAGGGTGAGGGTCACTCGTGTGCCGGGTTCACTGAGTTCTGGTTGCGGAAGGACGTTGAAGCCGACTCCGTTCTTTCCCATGACCGCATATTTCTCCCCTGTCTCTCTGCTGAAGGTCTCGAGGATCATGATGTCCGATAACGTGGTGTAGGAAGCTCTTCCGAAGCCGAACATCCCCACCTCTTTGCCGTCCCAGTTGTCGCTTCTCCCAAGAACCGTATACACTGTGAGGAACTTCTCTTGCGACATGCCTAGGCTGTCTATTCCGTGTATTGTGAGCCTCCTGTCAGATGGCACTAGCGTGATCTCTATCCTTGGCTTTGCTGCGTATTGTCTCGTGGCTATCCTGCACGCCCTTGCTTCGTTGTTGTAGAGCTCCCTGAAGCCCGATTCAGGCTTCGCGTAGAGGTCATGAGAGATTCGTTGGATCACGACATCCTGCTCCAGTTGAACGGGGATGAGGCCGTCTCTGGACGCTTCTAGCAGCTTCGTAGCATAGGAGAGTTCTACTGGTTCTAGGGGCAGCGGCTTCTCTTCCATCAGGGTTGGCTTGTAGATCTTTACACCGTCGGCCATGCTTTATCACTCACCTCCTTCACTAGTCCAGCAGGCCTGCCTTGGTCGGATCGGGCTCAACGAAGGAGCCGCACTTGAAGCACCTGAAGTTGTCTTCGAAGAACTTGTCATCTTCTAGGACGTACTTTCCCCTCTTTCTGTCCCACTTGTACACCTGCACCTTGCTGACGAATTCGATCTTTGAAAGAGGTTTACGGCATCCTTGGCATTCAGAGCATCGGTGCTGAGTCTTCTCTCGCGTCAGTTGCCGTGTTGCTTTATTCCTCATAGGTTCAGTCCTCATACTCTTCACCTCCAATTCCTCCTCCAGCTTGAGCAGCGCTCTCCAGCCTCTCCTTCTCCCACTCGCCCATCCCTGGCCCTTGCAAAAATCGGGATAATGGATGAGCAGATGGTTTCATCGCCAGAACCTTGGTGCCTGGGCTACCGAAGCTCTCATGGTAATGTCTGCGAGCTGCTCCCAAGCGGAAGGTCAGGCTCAGGGAGAAATCTTAGAACGATGCCTTACAGAAGGAGATGCCTCCAACCTACTCTCTTGAGCAGGGGCCAGGTCTTAGACGCCCCTTTGAAAGGATGGCTTAGAAAAAAGTTGGAAGCCTACAGGAGATCGACTCTACAAGTCGCCTTCGGAGATGCGTCCAGTGTGGTGCTCCTCAGACGATGGGCATGCTCTTTAGCCTCTGAAGAGCCGACTTCATCCTCAGCTACTACTCTGATCCCGTATCGTCTCAAGAACTCAGGGTCGTAGACTTCCCAGAACAATGCTTGCCAAATTTTTTTGGCTTCTTCATCGTCTTTCGCTGTTGCTGTGAACTCTAGTATCATTTCTTCACGCTCCGCACCCGTTTATCCGACTGGGGTTTGATGGGACAAGGGCTTCTGAGTCTGCTCAGTTCAATGAAGATTGCTTCCCATTCGAATAAGGCTCGCTCCTCCTCAAGGCTGTGCTTTTCGTGCAATATCCTTTCTTGGAGTGCCTTGAAGTTTCCGTACCTGCTCTTGAGCTTCCGAATTCTCAGCCTTAATGCCTTGGCCCTAGGTTCTGCGTTCTCTTGATGCTTGTTTGTGGTTCTTATCGTAGTCTCACTCCTTCTTTACGAGTTCTTCGTTGTAGGCTTTCAGAAACTTCTCCTTGGATAGGTTTCCGTTTACGAAGTCTGCGAACAGCTCCTGTCTTCTGTGGTTTGATTCAATGTCTTCGCCTTGATAATCTCCATAGGCTGCTATGCTGCCCCATGCGATGTAGTTGTCGTCGATTAACATGTCTTGGAAACTCTCCTTGTCCTTGTTAGATACTTCTTCGTCAACTTCCTCGAGTGCCTTTTCCTTGACAGCCGTGGCGAAGTTCCCAAAGTTTATGGAGCCGAGTTCTTCTCTGAGCTCTACTGCCCTATCGATGGTGCCATTATGGTTCTCCTCCATATCGTAGATGCACCCTAGATCTGATGTCCCGCAGTCTATCACCGAACACAGGATGCTCTCAGCGGAGCGCAGGTTCTCGTTGCATTTGTGCAGTTCTTCTTTGAGTTCTTGGTAGTGCTTGTAGAAGGTTGCAGCACCTTCATCGACACGCCTCTTGAGCTCTTCCGCCTTCGCCGTGATTTCCTCGCTCGTCAACAGCATCCTCATCCTGTCGCAATCGACAGTCCGTGCTTCGCAAGGAGGGACCTTGCTTTCTCGATGTCGTTTTCACGCGCCTTTGCAGAGAGCTTCACGTAGAGGTCGGCTTTGTATGAATCAATGGTGTCGCACATTGCTTTGTTGATGTCCGCATAATCGCCTTGGATCCACCATTGTCCTCCGTACTCTATCGACTTGCAGCCGAAGCCTGTGTCAAACTGGTGTAGGAACCTGATAGTATGCTCTGGGTTCTCGAAGTATGTGGCGTAGAAGCCTCCTCGACTGAAGTGTGCTATGAACGAGCAGTGGAGATGTAGGTGTTTGTAGAGCCTCTCTGTGAAGTCCTCGAATCTCAGTCCATTCTCTATGAACCGCTTCCATTGTTTGAGGACGATTGCCTTCTCCTTTGCCGTCAGAAACTCGGAGTCCTTTAGCTCATGCATCAACTGTATCCTCTCCTTCTAACTTGATTCTCAATGAAACCTACGCTCTGAAGCTAGGTGTGGATGGACCACTTCATCCTCTCGTTGTACAGCGGTTCATTTCCCTGCCATTGCTGTTGAAGAACGATTCCTCCGTCGAATACTAGATTCGTTTCAGCGTCGTAGCACCTGAAGTAGAGGCAGTGCTCTCCATCTGGGTAGACTGCGAAGTGGTATCCAGTCTTTTCATACTCCTTGGCCATCTGGGCGAGGAATCGAAGATTTTCGGTGAGGCTTTCTATGGAGCTCTTGTGTGGGAGATTTTCGTCTCTCAACCGCTCTGCACCGCAGCTGTTAGTGCTGTGCTCTAAGGCGAAGAGCATGAGCCTTGTGAAATGCCCGGGGTTTGCAATGATGATCTTTGGCCCATCATATGGCTTCATAGGCTCCATATCGGGGCCGTTCAGAATCCCGGCTAGCTCCTGGTAGTCTAGGGATTCTTCTTTGACTTCCCCACTCTCTAGGCTCACTGCGCATACGCTACTCTCTGCTCTACTCGCGCCGTGGGCTAGGGCGAGAAGGAGCTGAGCTCCGGGGCTCAGCTGTCTTCCCAGCTTCTTCTCCAGCGAGGCTATGAGCTCGTTGACCTCCATAGCCTTGACATCGTTTGCCGTGTGGACTGCTTCCATGTCTGATATCTAGCCCCCAGCAACCATTGGCAGACCTAGCAGTGCTCCGCTCGAGTCTCGAAGGACACTTGCGTTCTCGGGGACTTCTTCGATTGGCCTGACGAAGTATACCGCGTCCTCCACTTGAATGGCTACGTAGGCATACCTCTTCGCTGCGTATTTCTCAGGCCCGTTCAGGAGAGATGTTAATGGAACCTTTCTGTCTGCCTTGGGTTCCTCTCCTATGGGCTTTGCCTTCTGTAGGACTATGCTCAGTTCCGTCATGCATGACACCTCCTATCTACTCTTTCGGCTTGAGCAGCAGCCGATAGGCTCCCCTAATGCACTCTAACACCACATGAAAGAAAATCGTGGATTGAGAAGGAATGCCTCATCGCCAGAGCGAAAGCCTAGGTATTCTATGCTCGCAGTTCTATACTGCAGAGTCCTTCCTAGGTTTGAAGTCTCGGCTCAAAGGGGAGCTTAAAGCTGAAGCCTTACCGAAAGGAGTTTTATTGCCCCCAGCCTGCTTGTGTGAGCGGAGGCCAGGACCTTGACGCCTCCTTCAAAGGCTGGCTTGCACCAGTAGCGTGACACCAGACCTTGGTGGTGTGGACAGGTTTTAGCTGGTGGTACAGGTGGTGGTACGCGGCGGGTTGAATGTAATGGTACAATTGGGTTCAAGTTGGTGGCAAAAGTGGTGGTACGATGGTGGGGCGCTGGGTTTCTGAACTGGTGGTACAAATGGTTGTACGAAGGCTCTAAATTGGTGGTAGTGCCAGTGTGGGTTAGATTGGGAGACATCGGTTTGCTATATTCGTCAATAGATGAGTGCGTCGAACATGAAAGTAGAGGAGGCTGCAGCCGCGGTCTACGTAGAGGTTTTTGCTGGGGGTGTGTGTTCAGGGCAAGTGTAGCTTGGTGGTGTACAGATAGGATCTTGAACGTCTTATCTGGTGAAAAAGTGGTGGTACGAGTGGTGGTAAGTTGTGGTACAAACTGGTGGTACGGATGTTTTGGAAGATGATGATGATTGCTGGGAAAGCTGGTGGTACATTTTTGGTTGATTTAGGGTTGCTGTCTGATGACACGCAGCCTATGACGGTTTGAATGATATTTAAGGGGCTAAATCTTGGTGCTCCTGAAGCCGCAAACGTATCTTATGTTATGGCCAAACGTACCCCAATGACTATAACAATCTAATGCGGATGCTTGTCCACGACTCTTATTACCATGACACAACATCGTAATCCCACGCTATAGAGTAGACGAGCTATTATCGCAGATTAGGGAACATGAAAAAATTATTTCTCAAAGGGGCAATATCGCACGCTCATCCGAGGGCGACCATGACGATCCGTTCTGGGCCCTTACACTGATGGTTCAGATGGCAAAGCCTGAGCTGTTTCAAAAACTCATAATGTATACGACGCAGTATGGGTAGGTATCCAAAGATGCTATTCTGCCGCGGCCTAAGATTTATGACCCGGATTCATTTTCAAAGAATGAATTCGATTAGGACATGAGCATCAAGGTCCACCAAAGATTGTTGAGGCTCCTGATAATGACTACTCATGAAGAGCGTCAGGCTATAGACAGAGAAATCGAAGCAAGGACCAAAGTGTACTGCGACAAGGGTATTGACAAGATATCCGACCAAGAGCTCAGGGTAATAGTCGACATGGTAAGGAGGAGGAAGGCTCGAAAGATACCGGAGGTATATGCTTGATGGCGGGACGGGCAACTATCCAAAGAGTATCCCCCTTCGACTTGAGATATACGACACCGATTCATTCTCAAGGCATGGATAATGCGAGGAAGTGCCGACTGTTTATCCAAAAATATTTTCTGGGGAAAGTTTAAACTCGTTCACATTTCATTCTACATCACCGGGTTGGTAGCATCAGGTATTTGTACAAAGGAGCCTACAATTTCAAATCTTCATGCTCCCCTAGGAGCTCCGGCTTTACCTTGGATAGGGCTTCCTTGAGCTCGCCTTCTATGACCCCGACTGACCTCTCTATTCTCCTTCCGCCCTCGCTCTTTCGGGCATACAGGTATCTCCTTCCGCCAGCCTTCTTCACTTTGAGGCCCCATCCCTCCTGAAGGTAGCGCATTAACATCTCGGAGGGTTCAGATGCCGGAGAACCAGTGACGCTTGGTTGACTCTTAATCGGCGTAGCCCCCTCAGATTCTTCTTTACCTATTGGCGACGAAGAAATCTCAGGTGATCGGAGCTCTGTAGCCTGTGCTGCAGTAAGATGAATGACCGTTCCTGATCCGTCGAGTTTGATAGGTTGAATATCGACCTGCGCGTTTCCCACAAAGTATCGAGTCAGTATGTTGGGAACGATCTTCACTCCCCTCCCTGTTAACAGTTCCTTAATGAAAACCTGCCTCTCCTCGCAATCGACTACAACTATTGTGGGCAGTCCTAACTTCCTGTTCTTCTCCCAGTTTTCGTAAACCCTCTCGGGGTGCTTCTCAGGCTCGGTCTCTACCTCTATGGCGAATCGGTGAGGCGTATCCCAGAGCCTCGCGTCGATGCTTCTTCCTCCCTCAGTCTCGATTTCACGGTACGGATAGACGAGGATGTCCGGAAGTTTTCTGCCAGGCTCTACTCCGGTATCTATGAAGCAGAAGAAGCCCATCCTCCTGTACATGTCGGCCTGCTTTCTAATCATGATAAGGTGAGCGTCCGCTCCTCCCCTCTGCCCAACAGGTATATCCCTGAAGAGCTGCATGCCCTTCTGCGTGATCTGGTAATGCTTCCTTCTCTTCTGCCTCTCCCTCTCAACTTCCTTGCCATCTTCGAAGACCTTCTCCAGCCATCTTTCAAGACTCTCCCTGTAGGACACGAAGCCCTCGCTCAAGAGCATGCGAAAGGGCGAATCGGCATCCTGGTTCTTTACGCCTCTATCCTTCGATAGTCTATCGAAAAGGTCCTCCTGGCTCCACTCTCTAGGTTCGTAGAAGAGAAGGGTGAGCAAGTACCAGCTTATAGGTTCGAACCACTGTGGATATGGGAGCGAGCTCGAGTCCTCAGTTCCAGCTTGTAGCAGCTCCGGCTCCTTTCCGTATTTGCTGAGGCTGTGCTTGATTACATCTTCCTCGATCGATGTCTGATGCTTTAGATTAACGGTCTTGAGAGCTGCAAACTCTCTAACGCCCTTCACCTTAGCACTAACTGCAAACCAGTAGTTCGGCAATGAAACTATCTGCTCGTAGGTGTAGTAGGGCTGGAAGAACTCCTCCAAGGTTTGAGCTGTTTCCTTGCCTACCCCGAAGCATACTATAGTATCGCATAATGAGGGAATGGACTTCGCTATCTCTTTGGGATATTGATCAAGGTATTGTGAAGCGATAGTAGCGTAGACCTTGTACTTTCTCAAGGCTTCAAGGATGTCCTTGGTGCTCGTGCTCGTAAATCGGTGGGCTTCGTCGATATAGAGGTAGTGCGGCACCCTGTGCTCCTCAGCAGTATCTTCCCTGCTCATTCCTGCAATGTATATCCTCGATAGTATGAGCGAGCCGAGGAAATTGCTGAGGTCTGATGTTAACCTGCCTTCGCCCAGATTCACTATTACATAATTTGATTTATCCAAGAGCCTCCTGAAGTCTATCGAGCTCTTGTAGCAGTCAAAGATCGGGGTGATGATCTTCTCCTGTATTATTCGGTAAATCTTTGTAAGCGCCGCTGAGCTCGCATCCTTCGGCATGCGCTTGTACTCGTTTCTCCAGAACGTGACCACTTTCGGGTCGCGAACTCTCTGCAGGTAGTTATTCCGAGCCCCTTCATCCGCTATGACATAGTAGAGATCTGTAAGCTTTGCCTCACGCTGGTCCAACAGGACATATAACGCGTTTAGGAGGATCATGTCTAGCCTCGGGCCCCAGAATCTCGTGTAGATTTTTGCCAGCGAATCCATGAAGCTCCTTGCCACTAAGCTCCGATCAAGTTCGCCGCCATGCTCGAGGAAGTTTATTTTGACGACTAATCCATATTGAAATGCGGTCATCGGGTCGATGTATACTACTTTATCCCACTGATCCCTTGGGATGTAGTTGAGAACCTTCTTGGCCAGATCGCCGTGAGGGTCGAACAGCGTGAACCCCTCGCCATCTTGAATGTGCTGTACGATGAGGCTGAGGAGAAAGGTGCTCTTCCCCGTGCCTGGGAAGCCTAATACTGCTGTGTGTACTCTATCCTGTTTGAAGACTCCGTACTCCTTCCCTTCACTGTCGGTTCCGAAGGTGTAAGTCCGAAAGGCTCGGACACTAGAAGCATCTTTGGGCTGAGGTGCTTGGTGTTCATCTTCAACCTTCTCTCCCGAAGTGAATCCAGCTATCTTCCTTAGGAGGTTCATAGTACAGGAGAGCTTCCATAGCTAAAAAGAGGGGGAGCCTTGCTTGCTGAATCTTGGATCTGCTGATGCCGCACCTACTCTTGCTGGGGGTATGCCTCCCAACTGCACTGGAAGCTTCCTAAGCTGTGAAGGCAGGTTCATAATAAGAGCCAGTTCGTTGGATGACAGAATTATGGGGTGATGCCTTCTGAAGGCTATACCTAGGGCAAAGGACGTGGATGTTACTAGAGTCAAGGTGAAGAAATCACTTGTGGTGAGCTCACTGAGGAAGTGGATGGGGTTGAAGAAACCAAGCCATAGTGACAGTGCCATTATGGACAAGGGAACGATCTTCCATAAGTGGCTCAGCATAATTCGCATACGCTGCCTTGCAGGCTCAATAATTCCGCCGGGGAATGATTTTCTCCTCTTATTCTGCCTGAGTTTAGATGCCTTGAAGCGGTTCAAGCCATAGTTGGGATGAGCGCCCACTATCACCTTGATGTCATCAGGAGAGTTGCTGTAGATTTTGATGTCAGCCAAGAAAAGGTTGCTTATGACTTTCTTTCTGGCCTCTTCGCTCAGGGCCTGGGCTGAGGGGCCCAGAATCTTTCTTTGAGAGTATGTCTCTCTGTGATGCGCATTTTGCCCAAAGGCTAATGCGCCTAAGATCCCGAGAACAACCTCTACAAAGCTTTGATGGAAGGGTACGCCGTTTGTCGTTCTCTTCAGTAAATATTTCTCCATTTCGAGCTTGGCGCCGTCGTCCCGCTTGGCCGTCACTTCCAAGAGACATTCATCCTTGACCATGGCTTGAGCGATGGTGTCCATGGGATTGTCTTTGGGATCCGTCAGAGATTGTGTAATCGGTAGGGCAGGATTTTGAGCCAACTCAAGACTCATCCTGTACTTGAAAATCTTGCTCGGGGGTTTGAAATCAACGACCTCCGCGTCAATAATTGACGAAAGGAAGTTCTTGAGGAAAGACTTCAAGGAGCCGTCCACCTCGAAGAAGAAACGTAACACCTTCCGTCCTTCCACGGTCGGGCTCTCACAGTAACATATGAGGAACCTGAAAGTCTGTCTCGTAGCATGGAGCGAGTTTATCGCGTTGAGCAGTCCTAGGGGTTCGACCTTAGCAGTTTGTAGAGGCCTGACCTCAATCCAAGGCATGCGTTCGCCTCCTTGATTCAGAATGATAGTTGTGCACTGCAGCGTCTAAATGCAATATTCCAAACACCGTGGATGTCGCCCAGAAACCTTGCAAGGCATCAAGGGAGTTCCGCATCCCCCCTTGTGTAAGCGAGACAAAGGCTGGGTATAGTACGAGAGTTGCCAGTAAGGCCAGTGGCACCTCAACTGCAACGAAGAATGCTGCAACGGCTTTCATGAATCCTAGTCTTGCAACCATCTTCGAGAAGGCTCTATTCCTCTCCAGCTTAGCAAAGCTCGTGTGCTCAAGGGTGAAGAACCCCTTCGTGCTCAGCACATCGAAGGCAAACCCAGCGATCCATGTCGCAACGAAGAGCGGAACAGTTAGATATTGTGGAACGACTTCGTATAGGAGAAACAGGATCGGCGATACAGCACCCACGATGATGACGACCCTGAAGGTTTCCAGCGGCAAGCTCCTACTGGCGAGCCCTTCTCTTCGCAAGCTGGATGCCACCATAGATCAGCCCGCCTACGACTACGACGCCGCCTAGGTCCTGCAGTAGGGTGAGAAGGTTGTTCACCATGGTGATGAGTTCTTTGGGCAAGGTTGTGGTGGGGGCGCTGGGGTCTATCCCGGTAAGCCAAAACGCTAGGGGCTTGGCGAGAAACATCACTGCTCCTCCAAAAACGCCTCCAGCTATGACCTTTTGAGCCCTAGCCTGGTCCTCTGCACTCTCGGCCCGAACCAACTGAGAAAGCACTGCAAGAAGGAGAGAGACTATCACTACTCCCGAGAGCCAGATGAGGACTGCTAGGTTTTGTTCAAAAGGGAAGAAGGGTACGATGGCTAAAAGCGAGCTGTGCAGGATCTTGTCGGCCTTCTCCTTTATCGCCGTGCGGACAAATTCAGATTTGCTCTT
>JACQRY010000161.1 GCA_016206275.1 Nitrososphaerota archaeon | reverse complement strand
CTACAGAGTGATGGGAGTTGTCCTTGTGGGGAGCACCATAAGCTCATTGGTGGTCGCCTTCTTCGCGAACACGTTGTTTTCATTCTTTAGGATTTGGCTTATCTAAACCAATGGATAGTTACCCTTCGTAGTCTGGAAATTGTTGCGACGTTCTGTCACAAGGGTTCTTAACCAAGGAAAATAGGGTTTTACAGAGTTAGAGGAATTTGGTTAATTCCTCGTTGAAGGTGTCGGGGCGTTCGATGTTTGGCATATGGCCGGTTTGAGATATTACTGCTAGCCTAGAGCCGCGTATTCCGTTGTTCAGGGTCTTTGCAGCTTCTAAAGGAATTATCTTGTCTTCGGCGCCCGTTATTATCAGTGTGGGAACGACGATTCTGCTTAGTAGGGGAACGCTGTCTGGCCTCTCCGCCATGGCTGCCAGAGTATTTGTTAAGGTATGCTGCGGCGTCTTTAACATGATACTTAGCAACTGTTCGGTTAGCTCCGGGTGCTCTTTGACGGTTGATTCTGACAGCAATAGTTTTGCAAAGTCCGTTAGGAACGGGGTTGGTCCCTCCCTTTTTATACGATTTATGGTGTCGAACCTTTTCGCCTTCGCCTCCGGGCTATCTGGTTCGGCCCGTGTGTTCATGAAAACAAGAGCTTTCACCACATCTGGGTATTTTTCATATATCCTGAAGAGCACGTAGCCACCCATTGAATGACCGACAAATATAGCCGGGGAAAAGTTGAGAGTCTTGATTAGGTCGACGATGTCTTCAGCGAAAAGATCCATAGAGTATGGCGTTTCGGGGGCCTTCGAGTCGCCATGGCCTAGAAGATCTAATGCTACGACCCGGAACTTCTTTTGCAGATATTCGATTTGAGGCAGCCACATGTGGCGACTCAGGGGAAAGCCGTGCATCAGGACAATCGGCGGGCCATCGCCGACAACCCGATGCGCGAGATTTGTTGCATCAGCCATCTTACCCATCAAGGGAAGCAAGCTCTGGTTAAGTATGATAGTTAATCGTTATGATCTCGAGGAAATCTAAATTCGGTTCTTTGAGTCGGTTATAACGCGGCCATATCTATAAGAAACTCCTTGTTTGTTGATTCATGAGGAAGAATAGTTGGCACTGGTTATTGGAAGAATTGCTGATATCAAGATCAGGGTTCATTATACCTGGTTCATCATTTTCCTGCTGATAACCTGGAGCGTGGGATATGGTTTGATGCCTATGGAGTATCCTGGGTTAGGTCAGATCACCTATTTGATGATAGGGGTGTTGTCGTCGCTTCTCCTCTTCGCTTCTATACTTCTACACGAGTTGGCTCATTCGCTGGTGGCCAAGGCGAGTCAATTAAAGATTGAACACATTACCCTCTTCATTTTTGGCGGGGTAGCTGAGATGAAGGAGGAGCCTCCGCGACCTGCCCTTGAACTAAAGATGGCTGCTGCCGGACCTTTGACAAGCATTGTATTGGCGATTGTTGCGGCTTTGGCTTGGCAGATGTCGATACTGCTTGATGCGCCCCCTATTATTCGGGCGCCTTTGGGGTATGCCAGTTTGGTTAACGCTGTGGTGGCTGCCTTCAACCTTATTCCGGCGTTTCCTTTGGATGGAGGAAGAATATTTCGGGCCGTCCTTTGGATGAGGAGTGAGGACAGGCTGGCCGCCACTAGGACTGCGTCAAAGGTAGGTGTGGGGTTCGGATATCTGCTGATGTTCACCGGAATATTCATCGTCTTTACTTCCAATTTTATTAGTGGTTTCTGGCTTTTGATAATCGGCTGGTTCCTTCTTGGTGGGGCGAGGGCTGGGCTGGGTGAGACCGTTTTTGGTGAAGCCCTTGAAGGATTGACGGTGAGCGCGTTGATGACGCCCAGGGTTGACGCAGTGAGTCCCGACAATACTGCAGAGGAGCTGACAGCGGAGTTTCTGCGCCTGAAACACAATGGGTTTCCGGCGATGTCTGGAGATGATCTGGTAGGCTGCGTTACAATTGGGGATCTGAAGAAGGTCCCTCGAGGCTCTTGGGGTATGGTTAAGGTTAAGGAAATCATGACGCCGAGGGAGAAACTTGTTACCATAGGGCCGGAGAGCTCGGCAATAGAGGCGTTCCGTTTGATGTCGAAGAACCAGTTGGGCAGGGTGTTTGTCCTTGATGGTGGAAAACTTGTGGGCATAGTTACGCGGAGTGACGTCATGCGGTTTGTTGAGGTAAAGACGGGTCGTTGAGGTCTTTATGCGGATATCACCGGAGCTTTATCAGGAAAACGTATTTTCAGCGGCATGCATACTGTCTCCGTATGGATCTATGGGTCGCACCCTCTTGATTTGGGGAGGTGGGTCAGGGGCTGTGGTTTGGAAAAATCGTGTAAAGCACTCGGAAAAACATATAAGTCTCTGCAAATCCGAGTCTTTAGTTGGGAGATTACGTAATGAGCAAGAAGGGTGGCTCCGGTGGCGTCAGCGGCTGGAAGTATAGATGTACATGCGGCTATGAAACCCTTCAGGTTTCGAGTGCGGTTGCGCACATAAATAGCAACAAAGACCATCAACTCACAAGGCAGGAACTGTAGAAAGACTAGTACCGAGAATCCCTATTCTAGAACCTCCGGATAAGTAGCGTCCGGCGAGTCCTCAGCGTCCCATTCATCTGCCATCGGCAGGCTGTAGATTCTAAATGAAGCGTCGGTGTCAGAGTATTGATGAAGCTCTTGTAACTGCAGTAATAGCTAAGGATTAAAAACAGTGCATCCCCATCTGCAGTTCATGGCCGAAGAGGGGAAGCCAGCCCCTGATACTGATCTTAAGACAATGTTGGAGGGAATGATAGGTGACACGGGGAATGTCCGGGATGAATATGGTGGATTCGACATCACCGTTGTAGACCCGGATCGTTTCCCTTGGCATGGTGTGCTTAAGCTCCTGACAGAATCTTTCGAAGTTTGGGTGGATAGAAGAGAACAAGGACTTGCTATTACGGCTAAGCCTAGAGCAGAGTAACGCAGGTAAAGACTGGTTGGCGACGCTTTCTCTTCTGGATCGTTAGGCTTATCGTCACAGAGGGTTAGTGCTGTTACGCTGGCATTAAGGGGATCTGGTAGTAGGTAATCAAGAGGGCAAGGAGAAGGGTGGGGATGGAAACCACTAGGCCCGGCTTGATCCATTGGACGAAAGTGATGTGCCCTTGTTTTCTTCTTTCCATCATGCCTATCGCCACTATGTTAGCTGTACTGCCAATTATGGTTAGGTTGCCGAAGAAAGTGCCTGCAAATAACATTCCCCACCAGAGCGGAAAGCTTTGGACTCCTAGCTCTCCCAACTCTCTGACTATCGGAATAAAGGTAGCGACCGCGAGAACGTTATCCATGAAACCTGTGAGTACAGCTGCTGTTATGGAGAAGACAAAGAATATTGTAGAAGGGTCTCCGCCAGCTATTGAGAATAGGCCGCTTGCCAAGAAGCTGGTTACGCCGACAAATTGAAGTGTACCGACAGCGGAGAATAGAATCAGGAAAAAGCTGAGAGTCCACCAGTCTACACGCCTTTCGACGAGCTCCCTAGCACGGTCGCGTTCAAGGAATAGTGTTATCCCGGCTGCAATGAGGGCGGTGCCTAACAGCATCGCGTTCTTTTCTAAGAGTAGGATTTCTTCGATCTGGCGATGCAGTAACAAGCTGGCGATAGTTCCTAGGAAAAGGGCGGCCGGCAATTTGATGTCATGTGGTTTTTCTTCACCGGTCTCCTCACCGGAGGCTTCATTGGATTCCATGGCGTCCTCGAAACCAGTGGTCTTCATAGCTTCCGATAGGGCTTCGATGTCCTTGGAGAAATATTTCATAGAGATCAGGATCGTCAGAAAGAGGGCCATGATCGAGATAGGGGTAGCCCATCTCAGGAAGTCTGAGAAGGCAAGTCCACCTCTTAAGGCTATCATGACGCCAACGGGGTTGCCTACAACTGTGGCGCTGCTCCCTATGTTCGTAGCAAAAACCACCATTATTAGGAACGGAACAGGGTTCAATCGGTATCTTCCGGTGATTTGAAAGATCGTTGCTGCCATGAACAATATCGATGTTACTTCGTCTACGAGTGCTGCGAATAGGCCCGACATGAGCATAAGGATGATAAGGAGTTTACTTGCATTGGTTCCTGTGACCCTCACTATGCGTTCTACTATGGTCTCGAAGAATCTTCTTTCCTCCAGGTATCCAACGACTATCATCATCCCCACCAAAAACAGAATTATGTCCAATCCTGCAAATTCCACAAGATGCGCCACGTTTATCAGACCTAGGCCCAGAAGTAGCCCTAGACCTACTAATCCAAACGCGAGTCTGAATCGCCAATACGTCAGGGTTCCGAGAATCAGTATTGAGAAGACGAAGACTGAGAGTACTTGTTCGCGGCCCAGACCGGAGAGAGATGCGATTACTGTAACGATGGCGAGGAGCGATAGAAAGGTGACTAAGCTCTTCTTCATGGCCATAACTCTCCCCGCTGCCGCAAGCTATGAAATCGAAGCTATGAAAAAGTTTCGAAGCTTCCCAATATCCAGCGTAGTCGAAGACATGTGTATTCTTAAAAAGAGTGGAGACCGGATAAATCTCATGGGTTTTCTAGGATGTAACTCCCATCTTAGACAGAATCTCTTCCACCAAGCTTGTGTTTCTTTCTATTTTGACTTGGGACTCCACATCGATCCACGGCGTGTTCCCGATGTCATATGCGTAAAAAGTGCCGTTCTTAGGGAGTTTGCTTAAAGCATCATATGATAGGTTGATCTGCTGTCTTCTGGAAGAAACTTTGCGGAGAAACCTCAGGAATGTCTTATCGAACACGTATATTCCAAGGCTTTCAGGATTCTGTATCTTGATGACGGGCTTCTCAAGGAATTCTTCGACTCGGCAGTCCCGGTCAACTCTTACTGAGCCGGTTTCCTGCCGTTTGAAGCTGCTGACAGCAACTGTTGCGATGGCTTTCTTCTTCTTGTGAAACTTCAGCATGTTGCTTATGTCTATTGGGGCGAGGTTGTCACTGAACCACACCAGAAACGTATCATCACCCGTTAAGTGACGTTCCGCGTCCAAGATCGCACCCCCCGTTCCATAGTTCTGGTCGTTGACGAAAATGAGCTTCTTATTCATGGTTCCGTCTTTTCCCTCAAAGTAGTTTTGTATCTGCTTCCCTTTCCCTGGATCTAGGTTCGCAACAATCAGAATTTCGTCGATGACCTTGAACTTGGAAAGATATTTTACGATATAGTCTATCATCGGCCTGTCAAAGATAGGAAGCAGGGGCTTTGGAGAGAAGTCTGTGAATGGTTTGGCTCGGGAGCCTAGGCCTCCTGCCATTATTAGAGCCTTCATTGACTGTTCTTCCGTATTGCTCCTTATCTATTTTCGCTTTGACTTCTTCTGTTGTTTGGTGCTGGTTTCGTAATATCCTTATAATGGGTAGATGGCGGGGCGTCGTTAGAAATGGTTCAGACGGAGACTCCTCCTCCACAGGAATCGCAATCCAAGATCCCCAGTTTGATCAAACGTAACACAGTTTTCTTGGCATCAGCCCAAGCTATTGTTGGCTCCACTTTTCAACTGGTGCCTAGTGTCGCAGGACTCATCATTTTGAGGCTCACGGGGAACATTGCGTTAGTGGGACTGGGGCAGGGAATGTTGGGCATAAGTAGGATGGTGATCGCATACCCTGCTGGGAAAGTGGCAGATGCGCTAGGAAGAAGGGCTGCTCTTCTGATGGGTATTCTAATACTGTGTTTTGGGGCGGTCATCATTTACTTTTCGGTTGTTGCTGGCAACTTCCTAGTGTTTGCTGCTGGACTTGTCCTTGTGACGATGGGTCAGGGAGCTATCCACCAAATGCGAATAGCTGCTGCAGATATGTACCCTCCTAAGCGCAAGGCGGAAGGCATCAGCTACGTTATGAGTGGAAGCGCCATCGGAGCCTTAGGTGGACCAGTCATTGTGACATATGCTACGGATTATTCGCGGATTGAGAGCTTGGATCCCTATGCAACACCTTGGCTGTTCATACCTGCACTTGCGGTTGTGTCCGCCTTGCTGATCCTGTTAACTCGACCGGATCCTCGTGATATTGCGAAGAATCTGGGGAAATATTATCCCGGTATCCCTTTGAGTGCAGGTAACCGAAAACAGGAGGGCTCCAGCGAAAAGGAGAGCATCAGGCCTTTTCTCTCATACTATCCCATCATTGTGGCGCTTGTGGTCACTTCTCTTGCGTGGGGGAACATGAACATGATGATGGCAATGGTTGCCGTTGTGCTCAACCACCATGGCTTCGATTTGCCTTCGATTTCGATTTCAGTTGCAATACATATTCTCGGGATGTATGCTCTTTCGATACCTCTTGGTCGGATCACTGATCGATGGGGTCGAAAAAAGATGCTGATCTTGGGTTCAGCCCTTTCCGGCGTCGGTGCCTTCATGACTCCCCTGTTCGAGACTTATGAGCCAATCACTATTGGCATTTTCCTTGTCGGAGTGGGTTGGAGTGCAGCAATTGTGGCTTCAACTGCTCTTGTAGGGGATGTGGCACCTCCTCTGGTGCGTGGGCGTGTGCTGGGGATAGTTGAGCTGACATCTGGCATTCTTAGTGTGGCGCTACCTGTGGCTGGGGGTTGGATCACTGGTGTCTATGGGTTCTTCGCACTGGGAGTCATGGGGCTAGGTGCTTCAATACCTACTATCATAGTTGCGGCATTTTTGAGGGAGCGGTCGCCTGCGGTTTATGATCATAAAATGCCAATACTCTCCCAGCTGATGACAGTAACGCTGGACAATAAGCCGAACCACCGATAAGCCAATAGATCCTCGACAAGAAAGGGATATATCGATCTTTCCAGTATTCTTCTAATTCTTCATGAGCAGAGGATCAAACTTCCGACAGCTCGCACCGGATAAAATACTTGCGCAAGTTCCGCCAGAGAAAGGATTTCACTTCCATACCGATGTAGAAGCTTATACGGGTCGATATGCTAGCAGCCTAGAAGAGTTTTCGAAGATGTTGGAGCAGGTTGACCTGAAATCAATCGAATTCCACCTCAGAAGAAAGGACTTTGAGAACTGGGTAAGGTATTTAGGAGACCAAGCAATACCTCTACAGCTGGCAAAGGTCAGAAAGAAGAATCTGTCCAGCGACAAGTTGAGATCAGAGGTTCTAAGCATAATTCGGAGAAGAATCGACAAACTCCGAGGATTACAGTGAATCCACCAACCACATCCGTCCAGAAGCTACTTGCAGCAACATAACACGATCGAATATCCCAAGAATGAGCTGATGCTGGTGCGGAGTCGGAACGCTATCCCCGTTTCAATGCGAGAGCGCTCAATCGTTCATGTTCCTCAGTTTCGAGATGTGAAAACATTAACAAGACTGCAGTATGCCGCTCGATACCCTAGACCGCATACGATGTTCAGGAGAGTCAGGTTTCAAAGTCGATAACGAGCCCGGCTTCTTTCCCTACATCTTCCTTTTTCTCGTAGTTAGCCATTGCGTTAACTATGCTCCTGGTCACGTCCCTGATCGTGACTATTCCTACCAATGACCCATTATTTACAACCAGAAGCCTTCTAATATTCTTGTCAACCATGATCTTGGCAGCCTCTCTAAGAGAACTTCCTGGAGCCACGACGATTGGTGGTGTAGACATTACCTCAGCAATCTTGGTGGATTGAGGATCTTTCTTCTGGGCCAGCACTTTGACAACTAGGTCTCTTTCCGTGACTACCCCAACAGGTATCCCTTTTGCAGTTACAGCCAATCCCCCTACGCGCCGCGCAGCTATCTTCTCCGCTGCTTGGAGCACACTTGAATGTGACTCGATCGTTATGACTTCTCTTGTCATGAAGTCGCTCACTTTAGCCATTTCAGACTAATTAGAATATCTCAGCCACAAATTTAAGTTCTGCTATCACAGTCTCGCGCATTTCCGCTTAGTACCTTAGCGTAAGGCTTTTTGGAAGCTTCAGCTGACCTCACATAAGACATGGACATATTTGACATAACAATAGTTGGAGGAGGACCCACAGGACTCTTTGCCTCGTTCTACTCCGGAATGAGAGAAATGAAGACAAAGATCCTAGAAGCCTTGCCTGAGCTGGGAGGCCAGCTCACCGTACTTTACCCTGAAAAATACATCTACGATGTTGCCGGCTACCCGAAGGTTCTTGCCAAAGACCTTGTTGCCGGCCTCGCGGAGCAGGCTGACAAGTTTCAGCCGGCTCTCCACGTGAACGAACGTGCGTTGAAATTAATAAGACAGGAAGATGGTTTCATGACAATCGAGACAGATAAGGGATCCCATCAAACTAAGGCCGTTTTGATTACAGCTGGCGTCGGAGCCTTCAGCCCTAATAAGCTAGGTGTCCCGAACGAGGATCGATACCATGGTAAAGGACTTACATACTTTGTCAAAGACAAGAGCGCTTTCAGAGGCAAGAAGGTGCTTATCGTTGGTGGAGGCGACTCCGCCGTAGACTGGGCCCTTGGATTAAAGGATCTGGCAAGCAAAGTAACCCTGATTCACAGAAGGGACGCGTTCAGGGCCCATGAAAGAAGCGTTACCGAACTCCTCTCATCTGACATCGATGTCAAGCTCTTCTACGAGCTTAAAGAGATCAGGGGCGAAGACCAAGTGCAAAAAGCAGTGGCGTTTGACAACAGGACTAACGAAGAAGTTAGCCTAAACGTCGATGCCATTCTCATTAACGTAGGTTTTCGGGCGGATATGGGGCCGATCAGCGGCTGGGGACTGGACTTGGATGGAAGAAGAATAAAGGTCAATCAGCGAATGGAGACCAGTATTCCAGGAATCTACGCAGCCGGCGACATAGCATCTCCTGCGGGTCTGGAGAAGCTCAACCTGATAGCTATAGGCTTCGCTCAAGCTGCGATAGCTGTAAATTATGCGAAGAAGTTTCTGGATCCTTCGTCAAGCGTGTATCCTGGGCACAGTAGTGACAAGAAATTCTGATTCCACAATATATCGCTCATGGATGTATCCCTACTTCTTCGAGTCACTGCGGTACGAACTTATTTTCTCCGACACGGGCGACGCGACATATGTTGAATCGTCGTCACAGCTCGAATAACAGGGGAAAAGGCAGGAAATCCATAACTGGGCCAGCCTAATCATGAGATTGCCTTCAACAAGACTTCAGATAGTTTCAGGTCTCCCAAGATCCTTCCTTTCTTGTCAATAACTGGTATGTCGATCAGGTCGTGCTGTATTATGATATCCAAGGCGCGTATGATACTGTCTTCAGGCGTCACACCGCTCTTCCAGCTATAAGGGTGAATCACATCCCTAACGCTAGACGCCAATAGGAATTTTCTCAAAGCGTCGATAGACAAGTCTGCTCCAAGCTTGAATTTTGCCAAGTTCACTAGGTCTATCCTCGTGACGACACCAACTAATTTTCCTTTGTTATCTGTCAAGAATAGACCTCTAAGATCAGCTCTTTTCGCAAACTTACGTATT
>JACQRY010000160.1 GCA_016206275.1 Nitrososphaerota archaeon | reverse complement strand
TCTACGGCCCGCTTATTCGCCGTTAGGATCTGATCGACTTGCATGCTCCTACCTCAAGGATTAAGAATCCATTGGGAATGAATCAAGGTGAACGTTGCTGCCGCCACTCAGCCAAAGGACCCGTAAGCACGTACCTAGCTTTCTTCAACTCTTCGACGTTCTTTGCACCTACAAGGAACATAGTTCCCTTAATCTCTCCGATAAGTTCCTCCACGTACTTCACCAACACTTCAGGTGAAATTACTGCCCGCTTCAGCATTGGCCAAGCCATTCCACCGATCGTCGCGCCCAAAACTATGCATTTAGCGATGTCCAGACCGTTCCGTAACCCTCCTGAACCAATCACAGGTATCTCAACAGCTTTGGTGACCTCCAATAGGGCTGCTGCGGTAGGTATGCCCCAGTCCCAGAATATTTCGCCGAGGGTAGCCTTGTTCTTGACGTCCCGTTCCTCTGCCCTTATCTGCTCCACTCCCGCCCAGCTGGTACCCCCCAAACCTGAGACGTTTACAGCTGATGCCCCCGCCAGCTCCAGTTTAAGCGCAGCCTCCTTTGAAAGCCCTGCGCCAACCTCCTTCACTATCACAGGGACACCGATCTTCTGGGCAAGCTCACCTATTCTGCTGAGTACGCCCTTATAGACGGGTTCACCTTCAGGTTGAATCAACTCCTGTAAGGGGTTGAGATGCACAATCAAGGCGTCAGCCTTTATCATATCTACCAGATTCTTAGCTCCTTCAATAGCGAAACCCTTTGCAAGCTGAGCACCCCCAATATTCGCCGCGAGAAAAGCATTCGGAGCATTCCTCCTCGCAATCACGAATGAATCCGCGGCTTCATCCGACACCAGACCAGCTCTCTGGCTGCCTACAGCCATGCCTAGGCCAAGCTTTTCAGCAGCTATCGCCAGGTTTCCATTGATCTTTCCTAGGGGCGCCGCGCCGCCAGTCATAGCGTCTATCAACACCGGTGCTGAAAACTGGTGTTTCAGAAAGGTTACGCTTGTGTCAATCTCAGTCAAGTTCAGCTCTGGAACAGCGTTATGGATCAAGTGCACGTATTCCAAGTAGGTCGTTGCAGTTCTTGCCTGAACTTGTTTGTGGAGGGGAATTTCAACCCCCTCCAGCTTACGCTTCACGAGCTGAGCTTTAGGATCCTCAGCCTGCGAAGGCTCAGTCAACGACGTACACCCTTGATCAAACTACCTCGAATCTCTCCACCTTTTAACGCTTTAACGATACGTTCAGGCTTGAAACCATTGACAAAGTATACGTCAATACCAAGCTCAGCTATCCGCCTAGCCTCCTGAATCTTGAACACTATACCCCCAGTAGCATCCAAGACGCTCGATTTCAAACCAGCCAGAAGCTTGTCCAATACTAAGCTGTCAGCCTTCAGCTCCACGATAGGGGCACCGCTTAGAGACTTGTCAGGATAGATTCCATCTTCATCCATAGCAAAGAAGACCGTACTGGGCTTCAATAGTTGGGCTATCTCAAACATCAGCGTGTCTCCTGAGACGATTCGGTATCCTCCTTCATCCTGAAGCACATCGCCATAAGTAACTGGTATCATACGGTCTTTGATCAATAAGGCTAAGTGTCTTTTCAACCATTTTCTGCTGCTGGCTTCTATGAGGGCCACCGGCGACACTGTGAATGGTGATAGACCGGCCTGTTGGAGACTTTTCAGTATCTTTGAATGCAGCTCTATCATGGCTGCCTTGGCCGCTGCAACACCTTTCCTGGAAGCGTTTGACGTGATTCTGGATAGCTCATGTTTTGCAGCATAATAGTGCCCGAAGGAGCCGCCTCCATGCACCAAGGCAAGCGAATAGTCTAATGATGCTAGGACACGGCCTATTCTGTTTGTAGCGGTTTGGTTGAATCTTAATGGTTGATTCTTGAAAGTGACAACGGAGCCTCCGAGCTTCAATAGTACTAGTCTTTGAGACGCCATGTTCTCACTCCCTCGGATGGTACCTCTGTGACAAAAAGATCTGCAGCTACGGCTCTAAGAGATGTAACGACTTGTTCTACTCCCCTCCTCGGCGGCAAGGCGATGATCGAGCCACCTCCTCCTGCACCTGTCAACTTGGCTCCTAAAGCACCCCCCTTCAGAGCTTCCTCAACCATGTTGTCCAATAGCTCCGTGCTCATGCCAAAGTTCTTGAGGACAGTGTGCTGATAATTGAAGATAAGCCCGACTGTTTCAAAATCTTTTTTTGTCAGTGAGGCGGCTGCTAGCTGACTGAACCTTGAGGAGGATCTGACCATAGCTGTGAATGTGTGGGGAAACTTACTCTTTATCCTAGCAAACTCCTCAACCATTACGCCTGTTCGGCGTTCAACTCCGCTTACGCCGATGACTAGCTCCACTTTTTGGTGGAGTCGAACCTGTCTTACAGGAGTATTTTTCTTAAACAGGATTAACCCTCCGTGTATGGCCACTGCGGCATCCACCCCCGAGGGGTTACTGTGAATCATCTTCTCTGAGACTAATGCTAGATCATTAAGCTCAGACCGTGAAAGCTTGTGACCTAATGCAATAGCAGTGGCGGCGACCGTGGCAACCGCTACCGCGCTCGATGAGCCTAAGCCTGATGCCCGCGGAAGATCTGAGTTGATGTTTACGTTGACTCCTCGTTTCTCATTAATATGCTGTAGAGTAGCCTTGACCGCGGCTACGATAGGTCTCAACTGGTCTGAAGCATCGTCCAACGACACTGCTCCAAGCCCTGTTTGAGCAGAAACAATTCTTGACTCTAGTGAAGGCTCAGCATATACTGTAACTCCTTTTGAAAGCGCTGCAGCCAGAGCATAGGCGCCGTGAACCACGAAGTGTTCCCCTACCAGGATTATTTTGCCTGGAGCCCATGCAACCCACTTCAAACCTGTTCATCCTTCCTTAGGTGAATATCACGCTTGCGTATCCGACGACCGAGCTATAGTCGCCTGAAGAGTCGCCGCTGGTAGCATATTTGAGCAGCTTCGCTTCTGTGGCGCCAAGCTCTTTCATAGCAGTAGTGACGCAGGCCACTGGCCCATATCCACAAGCAGTGACATCTAATCGTCTGAGAACTGTGTAAAACTTGTCCACATCGAGCTCAAGTACAGTTTTGACTAGCTCCAAATCTTTTCTCTCAGCATCCTTATGAGGTTCATAGTGGGTGAAGTCTGAGGATGCGATCAGAAGAACGTCATTTCTTCCGCGAACTATCTTGGCCAAAGCTCTACCCACTTCTACTGCAGTATCATGATCTTGCAGAGCCATGCTTAGAGGCAGGATCTTGAAGCCCTGTTTGAAAATATACTGTAGAAACGGAACCTGTACCTCTATCGAGTGTTCACGTTTATGAGCAGTCTCATCGAAATCCACTATTCCTGAAGCCTTAACCAAGGCACAAGCAGCATCAGCATCAACTTCAACGCTGCCAAGAGGGGTCCGCCAGACTCCTTCCTTGAAAGTTGCCACGCCGCTACCTATTCCCCAATGGTTCGGACCGACTATTACCGCAAGCCTTACGTGCTTCAAGCCTGAACAGGCAAGATAACCATGGGCAGCAACTGGACCTGAATACATGTAGCCAGCGTGAGGCATCACCGCGCCCTTAATGTGGGTCAACGTGAGGCTGCTTGGAAGTTTGCCGGGGCCCAGTTTACCGGTAAAACATTCATGAATACTCTTTACCAGCTCTGCTTCCTTGCTTGCGTAAAACTGGCCTGCTACGGCAGGGTAGCGAACGCTCATCAAAAAATCTGATTGATGATGCTACTTTGAGCTTTAAAGGTTATTGGAATAGAAACATGTTCGTTCGGCTAAGCTTCCACTACCTCTTCCTCTATGAGCTTGGTTTCGAAGTCTTCAATCACATACTTCAGGGACTGATCTGCTTTGATAGCGCCAGTGTGGATCAGCACAAATCGAGCCAGAAGCCAGAAGACTGCTGCTAAAGCCTTTCGACCCCTGTTATTAGCGGGAATCACCAGATCCACGTTAGAACTTACATTATCTGTGTCGCAGACCGCGAAAACAGGTATGCCGATCTTACCTGCTTCGTCGACAGCCTGAAAGTCCATGGCTGGGTCGATGACTATCAGCAGCTCTGGGTCAATATGTTGTGGGAAGAGTGGATTAGTGAAGGTACCAGGCATGAATCTGCCTATTATGGGGATGGTCCCGGTTAGCTCGCAGAATTTTTCGACCGGAGTCTTTCCGTACTCACGAGTAGAGTGAACTACAACCCTCTTGACATCGAGGCGTGAAATCGCTCTTGCAGCGGTCTCGATCCTTGCGAGGGTCTTACCCATGTCGATGACGTGTAAACCGTCGGGCCTAGTCCTGCTGACAAAGGGTGTCATGGATTTAGTTTTAACTAGAGTGCCGACCCTGATGCCTGTGGCCACCAGTTCTTTCTCAGAGACCTGTGAGGTCACAAAAGTTTCAGCTGACCCTCCTTCGTCGGCTTCATCCGGAAGATTCTTGCTTGACACTCCTTTATCGACCAGTTCTCGCATCTCACCGATTTACCTACAGATTATAAGCCTTATCTTCAGAATCAGCTTCTAGAGGTCCAATGGGGCCAGTCGAGTTGCTTGACCCTGCTCGCTTATCCTGATGAGCTCATTGAGCTTAGCTACTCTTTCGCCACCGACCACGCCAGTCTTTATCATTTTGGAGCCAGTGGCTATCGCCACATGAGCGATATGAGGTTCAGGAGTGTCTCCAGATCTATGGGAAGTGATGATTACATATTTTGCCTTACGTGCTGCTTCAGCGAACCGCAACGCATCGCCCAATCCTCCAGCCTGATTAACCTTCAGTATGCAAGCATTGCAAGCACCCATCTTCGCAGCCTTCCTCAGCTTTTCTGAGCTTGTAACCAGTAGATCGTCACCCACTATGTACGCATCTCTCACCTTCCAAGTTAGCTCGGCGAAGCCTTCAAAGTCCTCTTCATGCAAAGGATCCTCAACATAGATCAAATCATAATCTTTCACTACTTTAACGATATAGTCGACCTGTTCCCCCGTAGATTTCTTGACGCCTGATCTGACGTAGTGGTAGACTTGCTTCTTCTTGTCCCAGAACGAAGATGCGGCCACATCCAGCCCCATTCGGGTCTCTATCCCTGTAGAGTCCGACACAGCTCTTACACTATCGTACACAACCTCAAGAGCCTCTTCATTTCTTATTCTTGGAGCCCAAGCGCCTTCATCTCCCTTCCCTCCGGTGAAGTTAGGATCCATCTTTTCGAGGCGCTTAGCGAGATCTTTGTGGACGGCAGTATTAGCATGCAGAGCATCTAGAATGTTCTTAGCACCAGTGGCGCAGACCAGAAACTCCTGTATGTCGGGAGTGGCTTTACCAGCATGCTTACCGCCTCCCAGAACATTTCCTATAGGACGAGGCAGATAATAAGGTCCTTTGGGAGCGAGAAACTGGAACATAGGGATGCCTTTGGCTTTAGCAGCGGCATCGGCCGCTGCGACAGTTAATGCGAATACTGTGGAGCCCCCGATCTTACTGTAATTGTTAGTGCCGTCTATTCTTCTAAGCTCCGCGTTAAGATGATGGGGATTTGAAGCATCCAATCCGATTATGCGATGCTTATGCTTGTCGAGAAGACGGATAGTTTCTTTAACGCCTCCTTTAGGAAAGGCTTGAGACTCGTATTTCCCAACGCTTGCTCCTGCAGGAGCTATGGCGCGGCCCAGAGTCTTATCGACTTGAACGTCAACCTCTATGGTCTGATCTCCCCTGCTGTTATAGCAGAGGCGACTCTCTATACCTTTGACAGCGTATTTCTGGACCAATTTGCCTGCTACTGCGAATATTCAGCGTGGCGCCGCGCCAATTCTTCGTAGTAGGGCAGAACCTGATCCATAAGGTCTACGCTTGCAAGAAGCATTCTTCTGCAACAATACCGTTTAAGACCCATCTCGTCCAACACATGTTTAGGCTCTTCACCTTCACGCATCCTGCGCTTATACTCCTCGTATTTATCGGCGATTAGGTTGCCGCAGGTAATGCAGCGCAC
>JACQRY010000159.1 GCA_016206275.1 Nitrososphaerota archaeon | reverse complement strand
GGTCTATGCCGCAAAATAATCAGTTAAGGTCTTTTGCCCCCCCTTCTTCACCAGATCAGCCACCTTAACCCCTATTCTCCTCACCTTGGATTCTGGATATTCTTCAACGATCTTCTCCATGAGACTCCTTGCAGAGTTCTTCAATGCTTCTGCGTCAACATCATGTTCAAGGGTTTCACTTCTAGTGTGTGGAGTAAGGTCTTCCATGATGGCTATTACGCCTATGTTTCTGAAAGAGTATTCTTCGGATGAAACTTTTTGGTAAAGGTCTTCGCAGGCCTTGTCCAAGTCCTTTGCGATGGCGTCTTTGCTGCGAGTGTTCTCCTTCAATGTCAGTATTCTGCTGAATTGTTCGGGCTCATTTTTCTCTTCTACGGACTCTTGATCTATTCCGTTGGCAGCGTCATGGAAATAGTAGGCTAGTTTTTTGCCGAAGAGCTTAACCAGTTTTTCCACATCGGTTTTGGCTAGGTCGTCGATTGTCTTCACGCCTATGTCGCTTAGGGCTTTGGCGGTCTTCTTTCCTATGCCGGGTATCTTGTCAGCATCTAAGGATGATAGGAATCCGGGTACTTCGGGTGGGGGAACAATGGTTAGGCCATTGGGTTTCTGCATGTCTGAAGCTATTTTGGCGAGGACTTTGTTTGGCCCTATGCCTATGGAGCAGGTTAATTTTTCGTTTCTGAGGATCTCGTCTTTGATCTTTGAGGCTACTTCTCTGGCTTTCCCGTAGTTGTCTTGGGTTTTATGGGTTACATCTAGGTAGGCTTCGTCGATGCTCTCCTGTTCAAACTTGTCTGCGTTACTCTTCAAGATGCTCATGATTCTTGAGGATACTTCCTGGTAGTATTGGTCGTCTACAGGGAGGAATACAGCGTCAACGTCTTTCAGCATTCGTTTTGCGAAGGCGATGGGTATGCCTGATTTCACACCGTATCTTCTCGCGACGTAGTTCGCTGTGCTTACGGCGCCGCTGTCCGGGGTTCGCCCTGAATACATGCATACGACTACGGGCTTGTCTTTGAGGCTGGGGATGCGTATCTCTTCGCACTGGGCGTAGAAGTAGTCCAAGTCTAGGTGCGTTATGATGCGGCTGACCATTGCTCATCGTTGTGGAGGGATGGTGGGAGATGAAATTGGTTATGAATGTTTGCAGCTCGGTCTGTGCGGTTGAGCTAGATGACGTGTGGTATTGCTTCTGCGTTTCCTATGATGTCTCCTTTGAGGGTTAGGATTGCGGCTTCCTGTATGGTTGGTAAGGTTCTTCGGATTATGGGTGATATGATTCTTCCTCTGTGGGCTGTGAATCCTGCGTGGCTGAGTTCTCTGTTGAATGAGGGCGTCACGTAGATCTCTATTTGCTCTGCTTCGCTTGCTGTGGGGAAGATCTGTTTTTTCTTGGCTTTTGCGAGGAGCCAGACTTGTGCTCCGCTGAGGGGGCTTCCACGCCTGCTGTAGGTTGGGTGGAGGTGTCCGATGATTATGCGTTTTGCTTTTGCTAGGCGCTTGGATGGCTGGGTGTGGCCGTGTAGGAGACCTGTTTCTCCGACCAGTAGGCCGTATTTGCTGGCTTGTTTGACTGGTCTCGGCAGTAGAGGTGTTAATGCGCCGTCGTGGTTGCCGGGTGTGACGGTTATGGGGACATGTTTTAGGATGGTTTCGAAGAATTTGGGGACTTCTCTCCATTCTTGGGTGGTGATGTTTTCGATGCTGTGTTTTACGTCTCCCAGTATGATTAGGCGGTCAGGGCGGTGGTTATGTATTAGTTCGGTGAGTTCTTGGGTCATCTGGTTGGTGTTGCTCTCTATGTTTATTCCGGATGCTGCGAACATGCCTTCGAAGCCTATGTGGAGATCTGTGGTGACTAGGTATCTCCGATCCTGCTCTGTTAATAGTAGGGCAGGGTGGGGGTGAAGTAGTCTTATGGGTGGAGGCAAGTTTGATGGTTGTCTGCTTGTTGCTGTGGGGGTTGTAGATAATGGTTGATTCTGATAGTAGGGATAGGAGGGTGGTGAAGGCTTTGCAGCTGGCTGAGTCTGGTTGTGTTAAGAGGTATGTGTTTTCTCCTAGTGGAAGGGAGCTTTGGACTATTGTTGGCAGCGGGGGTGACCTTTTGGTTGATGATGGTTTGCCTTACTGTTCGTGCAGGCATTTTCATTTTAGGGTGATGGGTGGGATGGATGTTAATTGTGTGCATCTGATGGCTTTGCAGCTTGCTCGGGCGAAGAGGTTGTATCATGAGTTTAAGCTGGGTGACGATGAGTATAGGCAGCTGCTAGGCTTTGTGTTAAGAGATTTTTCTGGTTAGCTTATTGGTTATTGGGGGCATTGGATATTGGATACGAAGTTTTTCGCGGTTTCAGTTGCCGTGTTCTATGGCTTATCGGTTCTGATGCTTCTGGTTTTCGCTGCGCCGATCCGGCTTCCTGATGAACTAATAATCGTGTTTCAGGGCCTTGGGGTAGAGGGAACGTTCACCGCCATGGTCTCGTTGGCGGCTCTGCTTCCACTGTATTTCTGGTATAGACGGGTGTCAGGCTTGGGGCGCTTGAGGAGTTTTCAATTAGAGTCCAAGGGTCAAGCATTGTTTCTCCCGTTGAT
>JACQRY010000158.1 GCA_016206275.1 Nitrososphaerota archaeon | reverse complement strand
AGGCCAATGTGGCCCATGACCGGTATGCCAGCTCTGCAAATAGCTCTGACAGTGGATTCATACTCTTCTCCTCCCTCCAGCTTAACTGCGTCTACGCCGCCTTCCTTCACGAACCTGCCGGCGTTTCTAACAGCGTCTTCGATGCTAACCTGATACGAGAGGAAAGGCATGTCTCCGACGAGTAGTGGACGCTTGGCACCTCGGCTGACTGCTTTGCACAGCATAATCATTTCGTCCATCGATACGGGGGTGGTGGAATCATATCCGAGCACAACCATTCCAGCGGAGTCCCCTATCAGAACTATGTCTACTCCTACCTTTTCGGCAAGTTTTGCGCTTGGATAATCGTAGGCGGTGACCATTACTATCTTTTCTGAGCCCTTTTTCTTCGAAATGATGTAGGGTGTAATTTTTCTCTCTGCTACTTCCACCAAACTAATCGGCCGCCTCAAGATACTTGGGGAGTTTCTGGTCTTGGAGGCGTAGATCGAGAAGGCGATGGGCGATGAGCCGTATGCATTCCTCTAGGTTCTTCCTGTTGTCGAATCTGTCGACCATGGCATTCAACTTCTCCCTTGGAGACTGTTCTATGGCTTTGACTTCATCTATGAGCGTGGGCATTACCAGCACTATGTTACCCACTATGGAAATTGAGGCGGATACAGAGGTTCTGGAAAGCGGGTTAAGATCCACAGCTATGACTTTCTTGCCCATTCGTCTGAGAGCTTCAGTCCTGTCTCCGTCTTCAAGAGGCACCAAGACAAGGTCCGCGGAGAGAATCCCCCTCGGATCTACGCGTCTCCGCTCGCTACCTAATTCCGGGATTTGCTTGGAGGCATCGTTGCCTACACCTAGAATACGTTTGACACCGGCCTCTCCGAGAACCTGTTTGATAGCCAGTTCTCTATCTTGGGACCGATAAAATAGGTTGACTTCGACGTCCATATCAGCCACCCTACTCAGCTCAGCCACTTCTCTTGCAGCCAAAGCAGCCAAGTTTCCATTAACTGAAATAACAGGGTGTTCGGCGATGACTATCGATGCTGCAGCCATCTTTATTGCTGACATAGCTGGAGGAATCAAAGTTTCTCCGAGAAGATAGTCAAACGCCTCCCCCCTACCATGAGCGATCAGACCAGCAGTAGCTACTACGCCTGTTTCATACTGCTCTACGAGCATCTCTCGCAATCTTAGAGACTCGTAACGAGGATGAGTAAGCGGAATGGCCAGTCTTCTCTTCAAACCAGTCTTGCTCCTCTTTCTTCAACATCCGCAACCATAATCTGATCTTCCCTAGAGGCATGCTTATTGTAAATCGAAACCAGCCCAGACACATCCCCGTGTCTAGCAAGTGTGAACACAGTCTTCCCGATCATGGCCATACTGCACACAAACCCAGCAGAGTCAGTCTGGCCGAGAACCTTCTTCAAAACAGGGCTGACAAGGCCAGTTGCCTCAGCAAACTGTCGAGAAAATTTTAGAAACAATTCAACCGAAGGAGATTGAGCAAAACGATCAACCAGTGTCGCACCCGCTTCGGCCAGCCGTCTCCGCATATCCTGGTCACTCAGAACTTGTCTAGTCGAAAGGCCGCCTAAACACAGAGTCACTGACGCATAATCCTTGCAACTACCAAGACGGGTGGCCTCTCCTATTCCAGGCGCCCCAGGCCTGGTTCTAACTTCAAAACCGCCAAGATATTCTGCCGACACTCCGCCTAGACCTGTTCCGCAGGTTACCTCGGCTCTATGAGCGATTTGAGCGGCTTCGTTAAGGGGAAGATGCAAGTCCATCGCTTTGTTAAGAGCTAACGCGAGGCCCAGCGCTGCTGCGGCACTGGAGCCTAGTCCAGCTCCTATGGGGACATCCACTTTATGGTCTATGGTCAAGTTGTAACTTTCTTTGCTTCTAGAGAGGAATTGTTTGGCGACTTCAAGTGAGACTTGTGGGTGCTCTTGCTGATGTCCGTTTATCGTGACGTTGACTTTGCTTGTCTTTGTGGGTTCGACTTTTACTTTGGTGGTTACGCCTTTGGAGATGGAGTACCCTGCACCTTTTGAGCCGCTATGGAGGGGGTCGCCAGTAGCGTAGTAAGGCGAGAAGAATCCTGTAATATGAGCTGGGGAGAAGGCCGACGCCTCCATCTGTAGTCAGATATGCCGAAAGCTTCATATTAAAATACCCTCTATATTCTATATAGAACTATAAAGAGGCTTTGGAAAGATGGAGATGCGAAGGATCCAAGAAATGGGAGGCGGAACATCCCTAGTATCATTACCCAAGAAATGGGTCACACACAACGGGCTGAAAAAGGGCAGCATAGTAACAATGGAAGTGTTACCCAACGACTATTTGATCCTCTACCCCTATCGTCAGGAAACAACAGAGGTCAAGCAGATCGAGATCCCGTACCCAGCAAAATACATCAAACTTCTCATCAACAAAGTAACTGGAGCCTATCTCACAGGCTACGGCATCATAAAGATCCAAGGGACAACAAGAATCTCATTCGAAGACAGAAACCAAATCAAGAAAGCCGTAAGAAACCTAGTAGGCTTAGAAATCATTGAAGAAGACGCTTCATCGATGACCACCCAATTCCTTTTGGAGCCAACTACCTTAACACCTGAAAAGATCTTCCGAAGAATGCATCTAATTGCAAGAGGCATGGTAAGAGACTCTATAGATGCACTGGCGGAAAAAGACAAAGCTCAAGTCAAAGCGGTGGCCGAAAGAGACGAAGAAATAGACAGACTCTACTTCCTCATGGTTAGACTACTAAGAAGCGCAGCTCAAGACCTGCAGCTATCCTCAAAATATGGCCTAACCCCAGTAGACTGCTTAGACTATAGAGTTGCTGCCAACGTCTTAGAATCAATAGGTGACTCAGCCGTATCCATAGCCAACTCAGTCGACAAGCTCCCAGCCAGCTCTTTATCCAAGAAGATGGGTGAAATGCTGAAACAGGTTGCAGTAAGTCTGGAAGAAATGCAGGAAACAGCTGTGAAAGCCTTCTTGACCAAGAACGCGGATGAAGGTAGACTCGTTGTAAACCGATACTCAGAAGTCTCAGCGATAGTTGAAGACTTGACAAAACAAGTCCTTGACTTGCCCAGCACCTTCGGCGCATCTATCCTCTCAATAGCCTCAGCAATGGAGAAAATATCCCAGTGTAATATCGACATAGCAGACTTGGCAACCACCATGTACCCGATGATCAGCTAAAACAGTCAATCACAGATGTCAAACTCATCTCTTAATATTCAGCTCAACTCCCAATCGTAAGGGCGGCGTCAAAGGCTTGCAATACCAAATAGTGGCCCAAGCCTATGAGCAGATGGGAAAAACCACCAAACGGCTTGAGCTCACCCAGCTCCTCGTAGAACTATTCAAACAAACACCGCCAGAACTCATAGACAAAGTTGTATACCTAACCCAAGGAAAACTATACCCAGACTACACAGGAATAGAAATTGGAGTCGCAGACAAACTTGCGATAAGAGCTATAGCCATTGCATCAGGAAAACCTGAAAACAAGGTTGAACAAGCATACCAGAAGACGGGAGATGTAGGAGAAGCCGCCTTAGAGGCCCTTAACAACAAGACCCAGACCACCCTATTCTCACAAACCCTCACCGTACAAACAGTCTACGACACCTTCGACAAAGTAGCAAAAACCACGGGTCCAGGCTCACTGGACTACAAGATCAGAAGCTTCGCAAGCCTAATCAACAACGCGACGCCACTCGAGGCCAAATATCTTCTGCGTACCGCAACTGGAAAACTCCGACTCGGCATAGCTGACTACACTGTTCTGGACGCCTTGGCTGAAGCCTTCGCAGGGGGCAAAGAAAACAGAACCGCCCTGGAGAGAGCATACAATCTCTCCAGCGACCTGGGCGCAGTAGCAAAAGCAGTCAGAGAAGGAGGCCTACAAGGCGTCAAGAACTTCAAGATAACAGTTGGTAGACCCATAAGACCGATGCTCGCAGAGAGACTCGAGACAGCATCAGAAATACTTGAGAAGATGGGTGGCAAATGCGCCGTGGAATACAAGCTGGATGGAGAACGCATCCAGATCCACAAGAAGGACAACAACGTGACACTCTTCTCACGAAGGCTTGAAAACATCACAAGCCACTACCCAGATATAGTCAAGCAGTCCCCCAAGAGCCTAAGAGGCAAAAAAATCATCGCGGAGGCAGAGACCGTCGCCCTAAACATTGAAACAGGGGAATACCTCCCATTTCAAGAATTGATGCATAGAAGAAGGAAGTATGGGATCGACGAGGCAGTGGAGAAATACCCAGTGGCAGTCAATTTCTTCGATATTCTCTACGTCGATGGCGAGGACCTAATCTCTGAACCCTACAGAAGAAGAAGACAAGTGCTACAGAAGATCGTAGTAGAGGACGAGCGAATAAGGATAGTTCCAGCCATAACCACCAGTAAACCTGAGAAGATCGATGAGTTTATGCAAGAAGCCATCACGGAGGGATGCGAGGGACTGGTTGCAAAAGAACTTGATAGCCCTTATCGAGCAGGGGCAAGAGAGTTCGCGTGGGTGAAGCTGAAAAGGGAGTATCGAAGCGAATTGATGGACACTGTTGACTTGGTGATCGTGGGAGGTTTCCATGGCAGAGGCAGACGAGGAGGTAGATTCGGAACATATCTACTTGCAGCCTATGATAAGGAGTCGGATATGTTTCGCACGGTCACGAAAGTGGGCACAGGATTTTCGGATGAAGATCTGGAGAAGTTCCCTAAGACGCTACACCCCTATCGGATCGCTCATGTCCACGCCCGAGTTGACTCCAAAATGCAGGCTGATGTTTGGTTTGAACCCAAGATTGTTATTGAGGTGGCAGCATCAGAGATCACTCTTAGCCCCATACATACAGGAGCACTTGACTCTATCCGAAAAGGCGCTGGCTTGGCTCTTCGCTTCCCCAAGTTCACCGGCCGTATCAGAGACGATAAGGCTCCAGAAGATGCTACTACAACCAAGGAGATCGTTGCAATGTACCGTAAACAACTCAAGAAGATCAATGAGCCACAAGAATCTTGATCGTTGACCGGGTGGGTATAGTTAAATGAAAAGATTTTAATCTGAGCCCGTATATTTTATTTATTCTATATGTTCAGCGGAGAGCCGGAGATACTCGCTAGAAGAAGAACTCTCGCAGTCCTACAAGATGAGGTACGGCGAGTACTCGACGCAGCTCGAGAACTGCCGACATGCTACTCGGCAATGACGAAGGGCGATGTAGCGAAGACAAAAGAGGCCTTGAATAGAATCATGAAAGCGGAGGATGATGTTGAAAACCACAGACGAATGCTGACTAGAGAGGTGACGAACATCGGAACAATGATGATGAATAGAGAGGATCTCTTGAGGGCAGCCTTCGATGTGGAGGAGATTTCCGGATTCATAACGGGGATCGCGTTCAGGCTTTCCCAAGTAAAGAACAAAGTTTTGAAAAAAGGTGAACTTGAAGACCTAGTAAGCAAACTTATCGATACTGCTGTAGAAGCGGTGCAAAGGCTTAACGAGGTAGCTAGGGCGGTTGCAATTAGCCCTTCAAACGCCCTTGACTTGGCTGCTTCCGTGCAGAAGGTTGAGAGGCAGATGGATGAGCTTTACAGGAGAACCGAGTCACGTATTATGAATGAGGTAGACTCTATAAAAGACCTCATCCTACTGAAAGATATCGTAACCGCTCTGGAAGACATGACTGACAGATGCATGGCTGCTTCAGACTCGATGACGATTTTAGGCATAAGCCTGTAGAAGTTAACAGGTAAGACGCAGATTGGCAAACAATGCAAAACTGGTAAAGGGAGAGCTTGTCGAGAACAGAATCGTAGTCTGGAGCATAGAAGATTCGAGAAGACTCTACCAAGAAGGCTTCTACGGTAAACCACTAGGAGTACCTAAACCCAAGGGTGCTGATTTCGATGCCCCATTAATCCTTGACCTCATAGAAGGATACTATCTAACCAAAAAGAAGAAACTGAAGATCGTTGACCTGGTGACCAGTCAGCTGGTTAAACCCGCTAAGATCGAAGAGATCTGCAAAAAACAATATGTTGACTTCGACGAGAAATTCCT
>JACQRY010000157.1 GCA_016206275.1 Nitrososphaerota archaeon | reverse complement strand
CTTCCACCCTCCGTATGACCATATGCGACAGAAAGCGATGATACCCCCAGCAGCACGGCTAGGAGAATTGGGAGTGCTAGCCGATGCATCAACGTATCACCATGTGTCAGTATGCAATCATGAGGCTTCTCAGTCCATGTGTATATGAGTTATGAATAGTATTTGAGTGGATTGCTTATCTACGTGGTATCATTCAACTTGAACATAGTTTTCATTTTTGAGAATCGTATTACCGGTTTAATAGGTCAGGTCTAGTCGTAAACCGACGATAAGCTTGAGCCATATCGATCCTTCAAAGTTACATGTCCCAATACCAAGACCATACCAAAGCGAGAAATGGGCAAGCGGCACAGCCGCACTCCTCGCAACTGTAGCTGGTGTCAGCCATCTATCTTTAGTTCAGGAACATGGCGAAGCCTTCGAGCTCGCCATCTTCTTCGCTCTTGCAGGCCTGCTGCAAATAGGCATAGGTCTTCTGATTCCAATCAGAGGATCCCGACGGCTATACTGGACAGGCATAACAAGCTCTGTAGCACTCATCGCAATATACATTGTAACAAGATTTGTAGGCATCCCAATTGGCCACCATGCTGAACCCCAGACCGTAGAACCATTCGGCGTATTTGTAAAGATGATGGAAGCAGGCCTTCTCCTGCCACTTGCCTACTTGTCTAGAGCAACGGAAAACGGAGCTAGCGGCATACGTTACGGTAAAAGCTATGCGAGTCCTTCAAGAACAGCTGGTAGGAAAGAGGGTCGTTCGCACATGTCTTACTTTCTGCTGGCAGCACTTCTAGGAGGCATCGTCGTCGGAGTAGCAATCTCACAGCCGAATATCACGTCTATGATAGGAAAGCCTCCTCCAGCAATAGCACAAAACGTTCGTCAATACACGTTGATAATCGAAGCCAAACAAATGCAGCTTGCAGGCAAAACATGGGAAGCATGGACATACAACGGAACAGTTCCAGCACCCACACTGAAAGCCCAAGTTGGAGAAACCCTAAGAATCAAAGTCATCAACAAACATAATCTCATACACAGCCTACACACCCACCTCACCAACTACAAATTCGAAATGGATGGATCACAGGCAAACATCATAGCTTCTAAGGGAGCAGGATCCATGATTCCACCAAACGGCGAATACACTTATGAGTTCACCTTGACCACGCCAGGGATCTTCTACTTCCACTGCCACTCGGCAGACGGAGGAAAGCACATCGCACAGCACATCAACATGGGGCTTTACGGAGCCATCGTGGTGGATGAACCAGACAGACCCCCGGCAAGAGAATTCACGCTCTTCTACGCAGAGGGTCAGCCAGGTCATCCCGCTCCCTACGTCATCAACAACAGAGGAATCCCGGGCGGAGAACACACTCTTGAAGGGATCTTCAAAGACGGAGGCCTAAACGCAGTAGCCCAGCAACTCAATGAAACCGTCACAACAATCAAAGTCAAGAAAGGAGAGGTTGTGAGACTGCACATCGTAAACATAGGTGATCTATTCCACTCGCATCACCATCACGGATTCGAACACAGATCTATCAGAACCCTGCGAGGAGATGTCTGGGCCAGTAACGTATTACCCCTAATGCCTGGACAAGCAGACACACTGGAATTCACAGCCACCGAACCTGGCTTCTGGCTGATTCACTGCCATGTGGTCAACCACGCCGATGCAGGCATGATAGCTCTGCTAATAATTGAATAATACATCAGATAGCCGGCCCTCGTTTTTCGGACGCAATGTCTGTGGGCTGGCCTCCAATCTTTTCCGAGAAACATGCAACAAACAGAACAGAGACGTAAAGCGCGCTCCACCTTCGCTTGTCCGGCATTACGATAATTATTAACAAATACTACGGAAAACGGAAAAATCATCCACATACATGATTTCCTCTTGACCGTCTAGTCAATGTAAGGCAAAGTTTAAAGGTAAATCAACCATTTTTTACTCGCAGAGGTTCAGAGGGGCAGAGATGAACAGTCGAAGACTACTTTTCCTAGAGAGTAGATGCCGCCTCGATCATCCAGCATGCGCATATCGCTTCTAAAGCTTGACAGTGACACTACCATGGCTGAAAGCGTCCCCCTCCCCAAGAAATATGAGGAATTCGCCTACGTCTTAGACTTCATACCTAGAGGAAAATCGGTTGTGATCAAGGGGCGTGAAGGACCGCTGATCCAAGCATTAGGAGAAGAAAGACTCACCCTCCTAGAGATCTTAGCCATGAACGGCGCCAGATTCGAAGTTGGGGAAAGAGTGGGGATCGGAAAAGAAGGGCGCATCAAGGTTATCAGCGTACTAGGAAGATTGAACTACGAGGAACTCACCAATGACGCAAAAAGAGAGCTGCCTAACGTTATCGAGAAACTCGTCAAAACCAACGAAAACAGGTATGTAGCATACTTCAACGAGCTGCAACCTGTAACTCCAAGGCTTCACGCCTTGGAGCTGATCCCAGGAATCGGCAAAACATTCATGTTCCAGATCATTGATGCGCGAAGCCGTAAACCCTTCGAAAGCTTCGACGATATTACCAAACGCGTAGGTCTCAGAGAGCCCTCGAAGCTCGTAGCTAAGAGGATAACTGAAGAGATAGTGGGGGGCTCAAGGATCAACCTCTTCGTCAAGAAATGAATCGCAGGCACAGGCTTGGCCAACACGTCCTTGCAGACAGCAAAGCACTCGAAGAGATAGTTGAAGCAGCTCAAATCCTTCCTAGCGACACGGTGTTTGAACTCGGTGTGGGGACCGGAAACCTAACTAGGCTATTATGCGGGAAAGCTAAGAAAGTCATAGGCTACGAAATTGATGAACAGCTATGCACAGAAGCTGCAAACAGACTTACGGCCTTCAAAAACCTTCAGCTGATCTGTGGAGACGGGTTGGAGTCTGAGAAAAGTTTCGACGTGATGGTGTCAAATATGCCCTACTCCTATTCTAGAAAGGTAGTCGAGTGGCTTGCCTCTAAACGCTTTAGAAGAGCCGTTATCACCATGCAAAAAGAGTTCGCTGAAAAGGTTATGGCGCAGCCAGGTTCAGAGAATTATGGCTTTGTTTCAGTTCTTTCCCAAGCAAGGTTCAAGTCTTCTATCTTAAGAAACATCTCAGCACTAAGCTTCAATCCTCCTCCAAAGGTATCTTCAACGGTTCTTATCTTAGAGCCTTTCAGAGAGCCATTTGCAAATAATGTTGCTTCGGGGTTGAAGAAACTCTTTTCCTTTCGGGGTCGCACTGTATCATCTGCTCTTAAAATACTGGAGAAGAAGGGAGAAACCCCCTCAAGATATACGGAAAGGCTTGACTCGGACCTCCTCGCGACTAGGATAGAGCATTTGCATCCGCATGAAAGCGTTACCATCGCATCCAATATTCTTGACGCAGGGTTGTAGGCATCTGTTGAATGAAGACGTGTATACTCCTTCCGAGGATACGTTTCTACTTATCAAAGCAGTCAGCGAAAGAAACGGGAGAATTGCACTGGAAATCGGCGCGGGTAAAGGCCTTGTGGCTTCTGAGCTGGCGAAGAAACATGGGTGGGTAGTGGCCACAGACATATCTTTCCATGCGGCGAGGACAGCTTCGGCATCGCTGAAGCGTAGAGGGGAGCCGCAGAAAATTGATTTTGTTTGCTGTGATAGCGCATCAGCTTTTAGAAGCGGCATATTCGACTTGGTATGCTTCAACCCCCCATATCTCCCCTCTGAAGAAAAAAAGGATCTAGCTGTTGATGGCGGCAAAGACGGTGTCGAAGTCGCATCGCGCCTATCTCAGGAGGCCACTAGGGTTCTGGGTCAGAAGGGCGCTGTGGTCTTTGTGGTTTCAAGCCTCTCCGACTATAAGGCTCTAATGGATAGAGTCGCAGCAAAGGGGTTTACAGTAAGGGTCTTGGATAGAAAGAAACTCTTCTTCGAAGAGCTACTGGTTCTCGAAGCGGCGCGAAGCTAACGGGCATGGAACTCCACGACATCCCCGTCTCTTAGAGGAGAGTTTTCTCCACTATTATAGGAGTCGTATCTTCGTCGCAGGGTCTTTAGATGCAGCGGCTTGCGCTCACTTCGCCTTTGCCTGAGGAGGAACGTTTGTGACCATCCTTAAGGTAGACTAATGAAGATCCAGAAAAAGATTAGTCGTCGAAACCGAATATGCTTGTATCAATAGCCATGGTGGAGCCCGCGCTACCCGTAAACGTGGGACATGTGGCTCGCCTAGCGAAGAACTTCGGTGCAGAGAGGATCCTCTTCATCAACCCTTCCTTCGACCCAAAGGAAGCCCAAGTGTTCTCCGCTCATGGAGCAGACATGCTTCTAAGAGCAACAGCAGTAACGTGGAAAGAGCTGGTGGACTCGTTTGACATACTGGTCGGAACAACCGCAACCCAAGCTAAAAAGAGTTCTAACATAGTAAGAGCATCTTTATCGCCTGCTAAGCTAGCTGAAAGGTTACGAGGTTTCTCTGGTAAGGTATGTGTAGTTCTCGGTCGCGAGGCTACTGGCCTCCGCAACCAAGAGCTGAAGGAATGCGACATCGTAGTCACCATAAGCACAGGCACAAAATACGGAACACTTAACATTGGACATGCGTTAGCCATAGTCCTCCACGAGCTCTCCAATGTGGAACGTAGCTCAACTAGAAGAGTTGCTGCAAAAGATCACAGGGAACTAATTACACGATATGCCGCCACTCTAGCCGATCTGACAGGGTACCCTGCTCACAAAGCGAAGCTGATGAAGAGAGCATTAAAACAGGTCTTAGGCAGAAGCGGAGCCAGCGAAAGAGAAACCTTACTCATCATAGGGCTCCTGAGGAAAGCTATACTCGCAGTCCAACGAAAAGAACAATCTCGTTCCTTAGGCTAATTGATGAGTGGATTCTTAACAGCAAATCATGCTCTACTCCCCTGTCGGAGACACAACGCCCAGTTGCTGCATCAAACTGAGATTATCTTCAGCACCCCAACGCTCCACGACCTTACCCTTGGAGATACGGATGATGTCGATCACGTTCATCGCAACTTTCTTTCCAGTAGGAGCAAGACCCATGAACTCGCCTCTGTGGGTTCCACGCCAAGTGAAGCGGGCAACCACTTTGTCACCTTCTGCCAGCATGTCTTCAACAGTGACACGCGTATCAGGGAATGCCTTCCTAAAGGCGATGAAAGCGCGCTTAACATCATCTAGGCCTGCATCTTTTCCGGGAGCAAAGCTGTGATCAACGAAATTTGGAGCAAAGAACTCATCTATCAGCGAAATATTTCCATCACCAATCACCTCATAGTAGAAACGGCGCAAGAGAACCTTGTTCTTCTCTGATCTGGTTTTGTCCATGGACGATGACCTGGATGATGCCTATCTAGATTATGGCAAAAACATTTTTTCTTGCTTATCAGCTTTCAAATTGGATCTATCCATCTTCTCTTTTACTCGCACGGACTATTAGATTGCATCTGATCTGTCCAAACCTATCAGCAGTGGGTATTGTTCCTCCAAGAACTTGTAGAATTCTTCCCCGCAGAACCATGGGAATGATGGACGCCCAACAACCTTGATCTTACCGTCAATGACGATAGTTGGGACGGCGGTTACACCGTAGCTCCTCATCTTCTCTTTCAACTCTTCGCTCCTCGAGTCCACATCCACAATATCCATGACGCAATCCTTACACTTACCAATACTAACAATGTCAACTACCTCTCTACATATCCCACAACTTCCTGTAAATATCTCAATATGATGCGGCATACTATTTCATATGGGTCACACAAACATATAATCAGCGCGAACCGGGTTACTGATTATTCAAGTATGAATATGCTGCTCCTGTAGAGTCCCAGAACCCTCTGCCAGTATGAATTTCTAGATCTCCAAGATGGGGAGCCAGTTTCTTGGGACAGATCGATGTTTTTCTACTTGCAGGCTAGAATGCTTTCGAGACTTTTACCAGAACACATGAGTCCACAGCGCAACCCACAAAATCCATTCTCTCATCATCCATGGTCAAGAGCACATTGAAGTCGGCGCCTTTGGCAACCGGGTGCTGTATCGTAGCTACCACTTCCGGGTGAACCCTCTGGCTTACTGACGCCAAGCCCCTAATTTTTCTGCCCTCGGGGGTTTCAACCCAGACCTCATCACCATCTATTATCCCAAGTTTTGACGCGGTGTCCTCATTAATGAGAATTGCATCCAAGTGATGAGATACGTTAAGCTGCTTTAACAGAGGGTTGCGGCCACCGTGGCCGTGAACTTGGAAGGGAACTTTGAAGTTCACTAGGAAAAGATTGTAGTCTCCACCGCGTTTCTCGTAGGCGCTGCAAGGTTTCCATTCAGGGATGGGAATGTAGTCGCTGGCGTCCCATTTTAGCCCGAGCTTATTGGTTTGCTTCTCTACCTGTTTCTTTGCGTCTACCATGAACTCGTAGTATAGGTGCAGACGACCATGCCTGAACGCACCTTTGAAGCGTTCCTGTGGCTTGGCCTTCCAGACCAGCAGTCCGCCTTCCTCAGATAGTAGCCAGTCGATCCCCTTATCCTCTCCCAGCCAACTCTTCAGTCGTCTGTCCGCTAATTCTAGGTAACTGTACTTTTTCTCCGGGTCGAGCTTGTAGGGTGTTCCTTTGAGGCTCCACATTTCGTTG
>JACQRY010000173.1 GCA_016206275.1 Nitrososphaerota archaeon | reverse complement strand
GCTCAGGATTAGCGGTGTTGGCTACTAGGTTGGTTCTGCACTGGATCAATACTTCGGGCTTATAGGGGATCTTGAATCGATCCGGCTCCAATACCCCAAGCCAGAGCATCGCCCTAGCGTACACAGCTACGGGAAACAGCTCCACCAGCTCAAGGGTATCCGGTCTACGAGGCTTCTGATAGGGGTGCGGAGACCTCATGTGGGAGAACCTGTTCCCTGGAACAAGGATGCCGTCTGGACCTTCCTTGGGGAAGCCGAAGGGTCCTGCCCCGTTAACGTTCAGAAGCCCTCCGGGCACATCAACCGCGCCCACGATAACGTTCAGTAGCCCTATGGCTAGACCGGTATGCATCGCATGCCTGTGGGCTACTGGGCCTCTGTACCATGTAACTGCAACGGGGCGGTGGGGGAGCTCCTTCCCTTCGATTACGATGGTCTTACCTATCTGAGCGGCCTCTCCAAGCTCTTTTGCGACTTTTCGGATAGTGGGGGCAGGAACATCGGTGAGGCCTTGAACCGCCTCCGGAGCATATTTCGCTACATGCTCCTTGAATATTTGGAAGGAGGTCTTGCACTCTTTGTCTTCAACTCTGTAGCATCCCTGAAGGGCGTAGTCTTGAAGGTCTTCGGAGTCATAGGGCTTAGCCTTCTCTGCGGCGGGATCCCATACCATGGGCTTCCCGGTTTCATCTCTGACATAGTATTCGTCTTCGCCTACTAGATACGGTCCGTTGGTATATTTTTTCAGGAATTCTTGGTCGAAGATGCCCAGCTCGTTGACCAATACGTGAATCATGGAGAGGGCTAATGCTCCGTCAGTTCCAGGCCTGATGGGTATCCACTGGTCCGCCCTTCCTGCGGCGTTGGATAGCACGGGGTCCACTACTACCAGCTTGAGGCCTCTGGCTCTGGCGTCAGCCATTTCTAGGGATAGGGGCATGGCTCCATGGTTTGTGACGAAGCCGAACTGGTTTCCGAACAAGATGCAGTAGTTGCAGTACTTGAGGTTTGGATGGACATCTATGGAGCCGGTGAGGGTGTAGGCTACGGGGTGAACACCGTTGCCGCAGAAGTATCCTGCTGGCCCTACGGTGAAGTTGGGGCTTCCGAAGGCTGAGAGAAATGCTCTGAGGATGACGAAGGATTGTCCATCGAAGGTGGCTGCAACAAGTTTCCTCGGGTCGTCTTCACGGGTCTTCCTGAGTCTTTCGGCTACTATATTGAGGGCTTCTTCCCAAGATGTTTCCTTCCATTTAGGGTCTATGTTTAGGCCCTTCTCAGGGTTGGTTCTTATCAAGGGTCTGGCTATTCGGTGGGGGTTGTAAAGGTTCATGATGGCTGCGTTTCCCTTGGCGCATATTACTCCGAAGTTGGGAGGTGCCCCAGGAAGTCCCTCAATCTTCATAACCCTTCCATTAACTTTCTTCACTCTTATGGTGCAGGCGTTATAGCACATATCACATACGGAGGGAATCCATTCCTCGGCCTGCTCTTCGATTTGGGTTGCTTTCTGCAAAACTTAGTCATCCTTATGCGGCACACCATCTTTATATGAATTCCAATCATATCGGTGTGAAAGCGTTTTAGGGTAAGAAGAAAACTATCTTGGTCTAATGTCTTTTCAGGTCATCTCCATCGGATTTGTTAGGACTGAATGGAAGAGAGAGGGTCCTCGCGTAGAGAGACATGAGATAGTGTCTGAGCTGGTCGTCGACAAGAAGTATGAAGATGCGCTTGACGGAATAGATGAGTATTCACATCTATTCGTCATCTTCTGGTTCCACGAGCTTAGACATGGAAGGAAACATGGTTTGAAGATGCGTGCAAAACGAGGTCAAGAAGGTCCACTAGTAGGCATCTTTGCTACACGCAGCTATGGGAGGCCTAATCCTATTGGGCTAGCGGTTGTCGATCTTCTTCGAAGGGAAGATAACATTCTCACTGTCAGAGGCTTGGACGCTTTCGACGGGAGCCCAATCCTAGACATCAAACCATACGATCATTTGGATCGGAAGCTCAGGATCAAGGTTCCAGACTGGACTCTGAAGACGATCAATCGAAGCGCGTCACTGGTCCAGCGGTAGTATCCTTCCTCCAAAACACGCCCAAGAGGAGATTTTAGCTATTATGACTCTTCACAACGGCGTCTCAGAATTCATTGACCTACTGTCGGAGAGGAAAAAGGGTAACAATGTTCCAGCCTGCTTCCTGTTCTGGGGGTTGGAAGAAAAGCACCGGGGACTTGTTGGCCCTGCTGGACACGAGCTTGGTTGTTAAAGAGGTGGGCAAGACCGGGGATGAGACGACCTATTGGAGGTCTTCGGATAGCTTTGGGGGGCACATCTATGTAACCAGTCTAGAAATGCTTCTGATGAGGAAAGGGGAACATCGTCTTTAGGAATTGTCAATAAAGCTGTATTGAAATACTAAACTGAGCTAGAATGCATGGATGTGGAGATCGATATGGTGAGCGACTTGGTTGAAATAGTCAGGCCTATCGCTCTCGTGTTCTTGGTAGGTGCATTATCATACCGAATAGGCCGTCTTCTTATGCGGCCATCCAGCAGAACTGTAATTCCACATATTCTTTTGAGCTTCTTCGGAAGTCTCTCGTTGTCAACGATCATTAGGACCTTCTCTTCGATATGGAACGAGATTGTCCTTCAGAGGTTTATTGCGAGAAGAGGGATGATAAGATGGTATAAACACTATCTGATCTTTTTTGGGGGAGCCGGCCTACTTGTATTTCACGGTCTTCCAAGGATACTTTTGGCCACCACGGAGGAACAATTGTTCCCTTGGGCTCAACCAGATCTGAGAGTTGCAACGCACTATCTGTTCTTTGCTTCACTTGCCGTGGGCGCCACCGTATCTACAATTAGACACCTGCAGCTCGGCGATGCCCGTGGACCCAAAGGCTACTACCATTGGGTGCCTCTCTTCGCCATCTTCGCTATTTCAGCTTCGGGCGCGCTGGCCTTCCAACTTGAATATATGCCCAGTCTTTACGCTGGTCCCAGCACAGAGGCAGCTAGAAGCGTCTTCTATGCCATGCACTTGTTGATCGTCTACTTTGTCGTAGCTACTTTTCCCTTGACCAAGTTCTTCCATGTATTGGTTAGGTTTCTCGCTCCACTAGCAGCCTACTACAAAGTGGGCTTGGAAACAGTGGACATGGCCAAATGCGTGAAATGCGGCAAAGAGTTTGCCACGCGACAGCAGGTTGACGATGTCAAGAAGACTTTGACTGAAATAGATCCGGCCCTCTACGATCTATGCCCAAAGTGTAGAAGAAGGAACTGGGCCAGAAAGGTACCGGTAAGCCCGAAGACTGCTCCATAATTACGCCAGTGTCTCCAAGGTTATAGCATTGACAGGGCAGACTGATATGCACAGGGGCTTAGAACCGCTAGTTCTTCTGTAAAGACAAGTATCACATTTCACCGCCCAGCTCTTCAAACCATCTAGAACCATTACCCCGTAAGGACAACCCACTTCGCATAATCCGCAGGATATACAGTAGGCTGGATCAGGCTGCATAACAATTCCACGCGGAGATCTTTTTATAGCTTCAACAGGGCATGTCTTCAAGCAGGGCGCGTCTGGACATTGGAAGCATGTTAAGCCGGCGTGTCCGTATCTTGACACTTTGTCTATGAAGATGACGCTGACTCCCCGGTGCCCTCTATGCTCCTTGCAGGCGTCGGTGCATGATTCACAACCAATACACTTGTCGGCGTCTATTCTAACGTACTGGACTCTTGAATTTGGTGTTCGCGCCGGCGGGTAGAAGCTGCTCACGCTGCCCTTTGACTTGGGCTGTGAATACTTAACCGTTACCAAGCATCGAGTTTGACGCCAAATCAAACCTAACTGTTTCGGGAAAAGTTTTATGTTTAGATCAGCATTCAAGACTCAGGATGACGAGTTTAGGGGGGTATATGGGAAAGATTCTGAGAGCCGACCTTACTTCCCATGACCTAAAAGAAGAACCACTCCCAGATGAACGGATTCTAAGACTATGGTTGGGCGGCCAGGGTCTTGCCCAATACCTGTTATGGAAGGAACAGCCGAAAGACATCAATGTCTTCGATCCAGAGAGCAGAATAATCATCATGACTGGTCCTCTTACTGGAACTGGTTTAACGCCAGGTGGCACCGACGCTACAATTGCCTCCGTGAACCCGGAGGACGGACGCACATTCAATCATGCTCATTCGCATGGTTACTGGGGTCCGAGGCTGAAGTTCTCGGGTTATGATGGCATCGTAATCAAAGGTACATCTGAGAACCCTGTCGTGCTTTGGCTTCACGATGGGAAAGCGGAGATATTGGACGCAGGAAAATACTGGGGTAAAGGGACCTTCGAGTCTGAAGATCAAATAAAGAACGATCTTGGTTATCCAGATGCAAGCGTGGCCACTATAGGACCGGCTGGAGAGAATGTTCTTCCTTACTCCATGGTGTGCAACGACAAGAACCACAATTTTGCGCATGGTGCAGGAGCGATTTGGGGGTCTAAGAAACTCAAAGCCATAGCGGTATACGGAAAGCAGGTTCCACCGTTGGCTGACGAAGAGGGACTGACTGAGGTTGGATTGAGATGGAGGGAGAAGACTCAGGCGATAGAGTGGCTTGCAAAATATAGGCAGCGTTACGGGATTATTAGGAGCAAGTTTGGGATTGTTAACAGGAACTGGAAGAGCTCTGTCTTTGATGATTTCGATAAAGGATGGGATAAAGAAGATATAATTCGCCGCGGATGTTTTGAATGCGTAAGAAAGTGTCCGTATGATGCGGTGATAGCTGATGGGCCGCATAAGGGGATGGTGGCGCATCTTAACCCCGGAGGAGAGGGGCTTGAAGGAGCAGCTTCTGTTCTGGGAGTTGGGGGAGAGGATGTTCGGTACCTTACACATCTGGCTAATCAGCTTGGACTGCAAGCTCAGTCCTTCGGTAACACTCTTGCGATAGCGTTTGAGGCTTACGAGAACGGTCTCCTGACTGAGAAGGATACAGATGGTGTCCCGCTTGTCTGGGGCAGTGTTGAGTCTGTGGAGAGGATGATGCGGAAGGTTGTGGAGCGGGACGGCTGGCTGGCCAAGGCGATAGCTTCGGGGCCGAAGGAGTGTGCGAAGGCCATAGGTCATAATGCTGATCAATACGCGGTATACGTTAGGGGCTGCCTCTCCCCCAACATGCATGAGTATAGAGGCAATTTCGGGGCAATGCTGGGTCAGGCTGTAGGAGGCGGCACAGGCTGGTATGGCTCAGGTTTTGACGGGTATGGCACAGAGCCAGACATAGGCTATGCTGAGCCTACTGATCCTCTGACTACTGAAGGTAAACCGATGGAGATTAAGAAACATAATCAGACGAGGCAGTTCTATAATGCTGCGGGAGTATGTTGGTTCGGCATAGCAAGGGAGAAAGAAGGGTCACTAATCGATGTTGTAGAATCTCTGCATGCTGCCACTGGTTGGAAGAACTTCACGGTTGAAGAGGCTTTGACTGTTGGAGAGCGGCTGACGACTCACATGCGTTTGCTTGACGTGGAACACGGGTTGACTCCTGAAGTCGATCTTGATCTTGGACCCAGATTCATGGAGCCGAAGCCTGATGGCGACAGGAAAGGAGGGTGGGTTAAGCCTCACTTGGAGAAGATGATAAGGGAGTATTATGGGTTGATGGGATGGGACCGCGACACGGGTCGGCCCTTGCAACCAACCTTGGACAGGCTCAGCATTGCATAAGGGGGCGGGATTGGCCACTCGAAACATCAAATGACTTGTGGGTTAACTGTTGTCATTTTAGTGAGGAATTATGTCCTAATGTATTTAGAGTTACGACTTGGATGTGGCTGAGATAAAGTCTCGCAGTGTTGGCAGGTCATCCGAAGAAGGATTTGACGACAGCTTCCCAAGACTTCGGGTCCTTCAGGAAGTCCTCGTTTACAGGCAGTATTCCTACCCCTAAAGGAATTACAGATCCAAGTGACTTCGGATGGTCAAGAGTTAGTAATGTCGGCGGCCTTCCGGTGTCAGCAATGGCCTTTTGGCCCTGGGGGCTCATGAGCCACTGCACAAGAAGCCTTGCAAAGTTGGGGTTTGCGGCTTTGGCGCTTATTCCAATCATTGAGGTTCCTGAGATTACACCCTTGGGTTCTTCTTGGGGCCAGGCTACTGCAACAGGTGTATCCGTTTGTTGGGCAAGAATGTCATTGAGTCTCCCTATTCCTATTGGAAATTCGCCTGCAATTATCTTGACATAGGCCTCGGTGTTGCTCCCCACGAGGGTAGGATTGTTCGCTGCAAATCCCTTCATGAATTCTGTCCACCTATCTTTGCCCATGGCGAGCTGCAGATCAGCCATTGCTTGTGTTGTGAACTCTAGGCGTCGAAGATCTTGAAGGACAATTTTGTCTTTCCACTTTGGGTTTGCAAGGTCAAACCAGCTTTTCGGCACGTCATCAGTCTTCACGATATTGGTGTTATACATGATGACACCTGGGAGAGTCATCGTCCCGAATATCCGACCGTCTCCGCCAATGAAGGCTTTCTCGTAGAGGTTGATGTATTTCATATCCTTGAATGTGGCTAGATAAGGTGCCAGCTCACCTACCATAGGCGCATGGGACTGCCAAATGAGATCCGCAGAAGGGGCGTTTGCCTGGAATTCTGATACGAATCGGGATCGAAGGGGTGCAAAGCCTTCGATGTACCTAGGTTCCGCGGGCGCCCAAGGATAACTTTCCCTGAAACGGGGCCATATTATGTTCGCGAAATGGGGCGCGTCCACCACTCCGTAAATCAGAGGTGCTTGCTCCTTTTTGGCTGCTTCTTCCAAGGCCTTGTCTGCCTGTAATGATTCGAGTTCTTGCTGGGCCAGTTGGGCTGCTCTTTCTGCTTCAGTTAGTCGTTGCTGGGCTTGTTGTAGGGCTGCTTCTAGTCCTCCTACTCTTTGTTCGACTAGGCTTCTGATGGCTGTCTGCTCCTCTTTGACGCTATTCACAGAGCTCGCTAAAGGAGCAATCTTGGAGTTGACAGGTCCGATCTGACTGGTAAGTTGCCCGCTCAGTTCCCTCGTGACCGAGTCTATTTGATTTGATACTCCTCCTATGGCGCTACTCGTATACGCTATGCTTCCTGCGGCTATGAGAATGGCGATGACGCCAACGGAAAATGAGAGTTTGTCAGCCATTACGATGTTTTATCCTTCGTAGCATTCGTTTATTCTTGTGTCCTAACACGTTAGGTTATGAACAACATGAGTCGCTCATATCCCAAGACCGATGAAGACATTGGCAGCGATTAATAGTGAATATTGGCCCTAGCTCTATTTCGGCGCTGAATAAGAATTCGATGTTGGAAGTTTCACTGCACGAATTCAACGAGTAAGACGGCTAGTAAGCCGATCAGGAGGCTAGACGATTTCCACGCTTGGATGGTTCTCGTCTAGGTAGAGTCCAGTCTGGAACCCTTATCCTCTGTTTCCGATCCAGATGATCATATGGTTTGATGTCTAGGACGGGGCTTCCGTCGAACGCGTCTAGGCCTCTAACAGTCAGAATGTTGCCTTCCCTTCGAAGGAGATCAACGACCGCCAACCCAATGGGATTAGGCCTCCCATAGCTACGTGTAGCAAAGATACCAACCAATGGGCCTTCCTGGCCTCGTTTCGCATGCATCTTCAAACCGTGCTTCCTTCGATTTCTAAGCTCGTGGAACCAGAAGATGACGAAGAGGTGTGAGTATCCATCTATACCTTCTAGCGCATCTTCATACTTTTTGTCGATGACCAGCTCAGACACTATTTCATGTCTCCGTATGCTAGGGCCTTCTCTCTTCCATTCAGTCTTAACAAATCCGATGGGGATTACCTGAAAAGGCATTAGACTAATAGTTTCCTTCTTCCCCTAAAATGCTTTCACAGTTATGCGACCAGAATGATGGGCGAACTCGATATGTTCGGAAAGCGCCGCAAAGCAGTTTCCTCGCATGCGTCGCACCTCTCGCCCCAACTAGACTAATAGAAAAATTAGTCGTCTTCGAAATTAACTTCCACAACCACCTTCCTTGGAGCACTAGCGCCCCTTAGAGGGGTGATGAGCCCCCTTACAACGCCGCCTATGATCTCTCTGACGAACGGTATCGTCTCCAACTCCTGCTCATTGACGAGGACCCTAACCTTCAACCGTGGTCATCACTAGCACAGCGTCCATGAGATGAAGTAAAAAGCTTTAGGCTGCCTAGCCCATATTCCATGCCATCTCTTTTCGGGAGGATAAGTGATCTCCGTTCCTCTCACACTTGCCCAAGGAGTCAGAACATGCTTCTGACGTCGTGTTCCGCTCATTATATGTTCAACTCCAACCCCTCTGACCAACAGCGCGTCCGCGATCAATGATCGATGACATCTCCACGGTAAAGCCTCGGAACACATTATTGCAGTCTTCTCCTTCTCGGCTAGAAGTATTAGTTCCTGCAAATATTCCTTAAACTCAGGGGTCTGCAAATAATCAGCATAGCCTCTAAATGTGAGGTTTCTCCAACCAATGTTTACAGAGTCTGGATGCGGGTGTCTAAGCCCGCCAAGTCCTTTGACGTGGAGGTAACCTATGCCAACCTCTCTTAATGCTCTGGGTAGAGTATCGGTGTTGAACTGAGGGTTCCTCTGTGAACGTGGGATCGTCCGCACGTCCACCAATCTGCTCACATCATGGGGTTCGAGCATCTCTATCAACTGTCCGAGGGTTCTTGTGGAGTGTCCAACGGTCAGGAGTACGGTGCCTTTGGGCAAATATCAGTCAAACGATTAACCGAACGCTCCTTATTAGCTTCACTGGATAAGAGCCTCGTAAGTTTCCTAATAGAGCAAGGCGAAAGCAAAAGAACAGTGTATCTTCTTACTGAGAAGAGACTCCGAATCTTGAACCATCTTAAGCAAGTCCAAGAGGAGGTTAAGTCTATGGCCTCAAGTCACAATCAGCCTCAGTCAAACCTTATATTCATGAACTCCCATCTGTCCTTGCAACTGTTCTTTCACCCTCTTCGCATCTATAGACACTGTTGCTCCTTCTGGACCAGCAAAGGCTCAGGTGCAACACAGTCTGAGTGGTCGTGGCATCAACTGTCATGCCATTGCTATCTCCTTGACCCGCAGCTTCCTCGGGATCATTGATGAGCAAGTTGCCAAGCTAATAACATGTGACATGCTTTAGAGTAAATAAAAAAGAGGGGGTTTCTATGCGGCTATTCGAAGAAACCCCTTATGATGGTTTCCCACTTCTTCGGATCTTGGAGGAAGTCGAAGTTACTGTCCAGGATACTGATTCCGGATGGAATCACCTTGCCCAGGGAGTTGGGGTGATCCACTGTGAAGAGGCGAGGTGGTCTTCCAGTCTCAGCCATGGCCTTTTGGCCGTCAGGGCTGAGAGCCCATGTTACGAACAGTTTTGCGAAGTTAGGGTTCTGGGCCTTCTGGCTTATTCCGATCATGGTCAAAGCTCCCGAATCTATTTGTAGAATGTCTTTCTTCGGCCATGCTACGGCTACAGGTGTACCTGGATCCTGTCTGATAATGTCGTTTATGAGAACTGTCGTTATGGGGAATTCTCCTGCGACTACCCTAGTGTAGGCCTCTGTGTTGCTACCCGTCCAGACAGGCTCATTGGCTGCTAATCCTCTCATGAATTCCTCCCACTTGGTCTGACCCATTGCTAGTTGGAGGTTGGCCAAAAGCTTGGCGCTGGTTTCCAAACGCGTAGCGTCCTGCATGATGATCTTGCCTTTCCACTTGGGGTCTGCTAGGTCGAACCAGCTCTGAGGCGCTTCCTCAGCTTTGACCAGGTTGGTGTTGTATCCCAGTACATATGGAAGTAGGAAGGTGATGAACATTGCTGGGTTCTCATTGTCAGGGACTCCAAAGTAGCCTGAGTAGAGACCGGTGAATTTCATATCTGGGAAGGGTGCCATGTACGGTCGCATCTCCGCGATCATGGGTGCTTCAGACTGCCACACTATGTCTGCCGAGGGTGCGTTAGCTTGGAACTCTGATATGAATCTGCTTCTTAAAGGCGCGAATCCTTCGATGTATCTTCCTTCAGCCGGTGCCCACGGGTAGGTCTCTCTGAACCTTGGCCACACGATGTTGAGGAAGTCGGGCGCATCCATCACTCCATAGATCAGAGGTGCGTTCTCCTTCTTTGCTGCTTCTTCTAGGGCTTTGTCTGCTTGCAGTCCTTCTAGTTCTCGCTGGGCTTCTTGGGCTGCTCTTTC
>JACQRY010000155.1 GCA_016206275.1 Nitrososphaerota archaeon | reverse complement strand
GGATTAGGATAGGCCATTGTATGGATCTGTAGGCTTCCTCTATGCTAATCGATTTGAGCAATATCATGCTGACAGCACCAGTTGCAAGGGCGACCTCGGTGGGAAGAATACCAAGCGCGCTTAATGCGATACTGATACCTGCTATTGTGAGCGTCAATACTTGGGGAGCACGCGGACCCAGCGTCACTCGTCTACCGCCCAGCGGCACGCACTTCAACTCTTGGAACACTGTGGCTAGGTCGGCTTGAGCCCCTTCTAATAATAGAACATCCCCAACCTTGATGCGGACGTCTCCGACTCTTCTAGTTAGAGTCGCCCTATGCCTAGCGACGCCCAACAAAGTTACATTAAGCCAGTCGCGTAGATGGATTTGTCTTGCGGTTCTTTCAATCAGCACAGAGGTTGGAAGAACTACTGCCTCTACGACCTCAAGGCCTTTTATTTTGTCCTCTTCTGCTTCACCATTTTTCTTGATCTGTAATCCCGTATCTTCCGTCAATCTTCTAAGACCCTCCGGCTCTATTCTGACCACCAAGAAGTCACCCGATCGAAGCTTGGTGTTCGAATGGGGTAATTCGCGTTCAAGGCTACCCCTCACTACTCTGACTACTTCTATTTCGCCGTCATATTCCTTCTCAAGCTCACCTGCAGTCTTGCCCACAAATCGAGATTTTTCAGAAACCTGCACCTCCGCTATGTACCTAGGCAACTCAAATTTGTCGTGAGCATATGCACTGGCGCGGACAGGGAGAACTCTCTTGCCGAAGAGAAAGACAAGTATAAGAAACACTGAGATTAATGGGAGACCCACAAATGCAAACTCAAAGATTCCAAGGTTCCTACCCAGTTCTTGTCTAGCTATCGAGCTCATAACTATGTTTGAAGCAGTTCCGATTAATGTTAAAGCCCCGCCCATGATCGAAGCATAGGCGAGTGGTATCAATATCTTCGAAGGCTCAAGCTTCAGTCCCCGCGACAAAGATACTGCCAATGGAAGCGCGATGGCAAGGGCTGCGATGTCATTTATGAAGCCAGAAGACAGAGAAACTATCGCTAACAGCAAGATAAAGGGGACTATTGGTCTACTCTTAAATCGGAGTAAGGCATCGCTCAACCTTTCTATAGCGCCTGATATGTATAGGGCTCTGGCAATAACAAGGGCTGACGCTACTGTAATCACCGCTGGACTTGCAAAGCCAAGAAACAACTCATCAAGGGAAAGAATCCCGGTAAGACCTAGAGCTAAAAGCATTAAGACCGATACAACATCATAGCGAATGCGTTGCGACGCGAAGAGCACTATCCCTGCAGAGAGAGTCCCAAAGACAATCCAAACCTGAAATTCAGTCAAGGAGATTCGGCTTAACCCCCGTCGCAAAAATTCTACCTATTAAGGATAAAAGTTATCTGAGGTTCCTTGAATATACTGACTACTCTGAATGTGTTGCCATGTTCTAACAATAAACTCCCTTCGAGCCATGAAAGGATCTAGACAAGCATATCAGTGGTCCAGGTTTTGTTGGCAATCTGCATCTACCTAGTCAAAAGTAGACGGAAATAGAAACGAAGCGCATAGAGATCATTGTCTAACAGAGAACATCACGAAATCATCCGTTATACCTATTAACCCCGGTAACCCCAGCTTTATGCAGGTAAGTTTTAGCCTCCTTAGAATGCAAACTAGTCGTCATGATTCCTTAGTCAAAAGCTGTTGAAACATAGGATATTCGTAAGGTTTAATAAACAGATAGATAAACCGTTTCGATGTTTTGAGGAAAATTGGTGAAGTCTTACATGTTGCTAAAAGTGGTCGTCTTATCGTCAAAGCCTTTGGGGAAACGTCTCAGGGCGCGGTGCTCGTAGATGAAAAAGGCGGAAAGATTGGGAAAGTTGTGGAGGTCATAGGTCCTGTCAAAAGCCCTTACCTTTCAGTAACACCTCTGACTGACAAAAACAAAAAGATGCAAGGATTAGTCTACTTGCGTGAGGCCTAGTATAAATGTCTGGAAACGGAGAGTTTGAAGACAACACGCGGTGCCCTGTCTGTCGAAGCCATCTGATAGGAGACGTAGACCGCGGGGAACTCATATGTCCTAGGTGCGGCTATGTATCGATGGACAATGCAGAGGACCATGGGCCTGAATGGAAAGCCTTAGACTCTGAGGATAAGTTGAAGAGGGTAAGGGTAGGATCACCCCTAACTCTTACGTTACACGACTACGGGCTGAGTACCGAGATCGGGAACTCGTTCCGTGACTCTCATGGCAGAGCATTAGACCCCTACATGCGTAGCAGCATTGGAACCATGCGTAAATGGCAGACAAGGATTAGGACCACGACATCCTCGGAGAGAGTGGTGTCACACGCACTATCCAAGATCAACGAGATTTCTAGCAACATGAATCTACCAAAAAACGTAACTGAAACAGCTGCCCACATCTACCGGAACGCGGTAAAAATGAATGTAACCAAGAGCAAATCGATACTAGGCATCACAACCGCCTCAGTATATCTTGCCTGCCGCAAATGCAGCATCAGCAGAACCCTGAAAGAAGTCGCAAGAGCCGCAGGAATAGATGGCAGAACCCTGGCGAAATACTACCGGTTTGTGTTAAAAGAGGTTGAAAGCCAATATGTTCCTCCCCCCACAGTGCAGAAATACATTTCGAAGCTGATTAACGTCGCGAAGATCGACACCAAAGTTGAGCGCCTAGC
>JACQRY010000153.1 GCA_016206275.1 Nitrososphaerota archaeon | reverse complement strand
GAGCAGTTTTGAAGGCGGGGAGGATCTCATCAGGTTTCTGAACAATCATCTCGCTTAGCTCCACATCATATTTAGCTAAATCGTCATAGTCCACAACCACTGACCTCATGCCTGAAGCCGGCATCTCTGAAACTCTGTTACGATACTTGGAGACGCCTCCTCGATCCTTGAAACTCTTTAGGAAAGATTCTAGTTGCTCGGCTAGCTTAGCTTGCGTTACAGCCATTTACGGAACACCATCTAGGACAGCTTTCCTCCAGCCGTCAACCTTGCTGTGCACGTGTTCCAAGATAAGCTTCTCCTCAGGGGTAATCTTGGCTAAGAGATCCTGTGGAATGGAGCTAGACGCTGCGAACCTCAGAATCTTTCCGACTCTAATAGTAAGCAAGTCGTAGGCAACCATATTGGTTCGCCTATAATCATCCATATTGACGCCGTTTCCATCAGCTTTAGCCTTTAGAGCTGCCAAGTGTCTGCGCATCTTCAGATAAAAGTCAGGGTTCAAGGCTGCTATCTGATCCTTACCCTGTATCCGTTCTCTGCTCGCGGTCTTTGCAAGCTCAATCTCAAAACTTTCTTCATCAATCTGGGCTAATCCTTCTTCTGCGTAGACTTCTGCTTGCCATCTTGGAAGATCCTTGGCACCGTGAAAGTTCTCCTCCTCACCCTCAGCGTCATCTTTAGGTGTCTCGGTGAAGTTGACACGCACCGAGCGGAGCAAATAGCTCAGTTCGCGGTCTTTAAGAAATTTCGTTGCGTCTCCGTCATCCAGGCTCATAACTTAAACTAGCAGGGATCCATCAACCTAGACTTTTAACGTTTACATGACTATCATGAGACGTCGAACTTTCTGGAGGCATGTCGATCCTATGACTGATCAGAATAACCTAAGTACGCTAGAAATTTGTTTAGGACTCAAACTTATTATAACGCAGTGAAGGCGGTGAGGGTTGGAGCTCTTGTTCAGGAGGCCTGGCATAGATGTCTGAAGCAGAGAATCTGATGTGGGTGGAGAAGTATAGGCCTCAAAACCTTGAAGATGTTGTGAACCAGCAGGCGTCTGTCCAGAGACTTATTCAGTTGGCTAAGAAACCCCAGGATATGCCACACCTGCTCTTCGCCGGCCCACCAGGCACAGGCAAGACTACTGCTGCGCTTTGCCTCGCAAGGAGGATTCTTGGCGACTACTGGAGGAATTTCATCCTTGATCTGAATGCTTCTGACGAGCGGGGAATAGACATGGTTAGGCAAAGGGTGAAGACCTTTGCCCGCTATGTCGACAGGAGAGTCGAAGTGCCTTTTCGCATCATCATTTTGGATGAGGCTGATGAGATGACCTCGGCGGCTCAAACCGCTTTGAGAAGAGTCATTGAAGATAGTTCGCGCATATGCAGGTTTATCCTGATAGCTAACTATTCTTCAGGGATAATTGAGCCTATTCAGAGCAGGTGCGCCATCTTCCACTTCTCCCGGCTCGGCGTGGAGGATGTTGTGCAGAGGCTTGAGGAGATCTGTAAGAAGGAGAACGTGAAGGTAGGCGGAGAGGCTCTCAAAACCATCTTCGATTTGACTGGCGGCGACATGAGGCATGCCTTGAACCTGCTTCAAGCTGTATCCATGGGAGGTGAGGTTACAGCTGATGGTGTTAGAAAGGCCATCGGGTTGTCAGGCAAAGCAAGGGTGAAAGATGTGATCGCTAAGGCGTTGGAAGGAAACTTTTCTGAAGCTCGGAACGAGCTTGTCGAGCTGATCAATGTCTACGGCATGCCTGAGAAGGACTTCTTAAAGCATAGTTCCGAAGAATTGCTGAACCTTAATCTTCCAAGCGTTGGCGAAGTGGCTGAAGTGTTGGCCAAGTATGACTATAGATTGGCTGTAGGCGCAAGAGCCGAAGTGCAGTTGGCAGCTCTTCTTGCTGAGCTGGGCAGAATTGGTAAGGAAACTGGCTTCAAAGCTGAAACAGCTAAACCGAAGAGTGGAGCCGCACCTAAGCGATAGTGGGAAGTGTATCAGAGCCTTTGGAGCTGGGTCTCCCAAGAGGGATGCGGGACATCGAGCCTGACGACTACAGCCTACTTGAAAAGGTTAGGGATGCTTTCTCCGAGACGTGTAGGGTTCTGGGCTTCAGGCAGATGGAGCCTTCTCCCCTAGAGCTGTTAAGCACCTTGGAGGCTAAGAGCGGTGCAGGTATCCGTGAAGAAATCTATCATTTCACTGATAAGGGCGGCAGGGATGTGGGGCTTCGCTTCGATCTTACTGTTGGGTTGACAAGGTTTGTTGCTTCACGGCGCGACCTGAGTATGCCTTTGAAGCTTGCTGCGTTTTCAAGCATGTGGCGGTATGATGAGCCGCAGCATGGCAGGTTCCGCTGGTTCTATCAGTGGGACGCAGAAATCTTTGGAGCCGCAGGAGTAGAG
>JACQRY010000156.1 GCA_016206275.1 Nitrososphaerota archaeon | reverse complement strand
TCACCGTGGCAGGGAGAGTGACACCGACGAACTGAAGAATTACGAAAGGTGCTGAAAGACCTCCGCCAGTGGCGAAGATCCTAGGTACGGCGCTCTGAGCATTGGCAGTGACCTTGTCAATTGAGCTCAGCTTCTCGAGCTGGGTCTCCATGAGTTTGTCGATTTCCTTATAGTCCTTGTTTCTCCCTTGCAGAACAGAAGTTAGGTTCCGGAGCGACGCATTGATGGATGAGTAGACTGAATCGATATACTTGATGTGTTTTTCTTTCAGCGGGTCAGAGGAGGGTAGGGCCTCGACTTCCTTCCTGATCTTCACCATACGATCTAAGATGTCTTGACCCCTTGTATTAGCATCTTCCAAGCTGGAGTAAGAGATTGTTAACCCCCAAGCCATGCTGACAGCACTCTCTGGAGGAATTGGTGGAAACACTCGCGGCGTTTGAGCCGACATGTTACGCCGCTATCCGCAAGGGAGATTTAAGCCTGTGCAGCGATAGGGGATAAATACCGAAAGAAGGCAAAGGAACACTCTTGCAAAATGGGCGCACAAGATTAGTACGCGATAACTGCGATAATGTGTTAATAGGCTGAAATGTTTGGTGCACGTGTTGTGCTAAATGAGCAAAAACATTCGGTCTCCGTTTATTTTACTTAGCTCTGTGGCAAGTATTGCATTACTTAGCTATACAATGGCTAGAAGTCCACTTTTACCAATCTTCTCAAAAAGTCTGGGTGCCAGTCCTGAATTGCTCGGACTAATTGCTGGCGCATCTACAGTTACGGGCATCTTTGTAAAGTTGCCTTCAGGCGCACTTTCAGACATTTATGGGAGAAGACGTCTCCTCCTAATTGGTTTACTCTTCTTTGCCTTTGTTCCCTTCGGATATTTACTGGTGACCAACCCATTACAACTTCTCGCAATAAGGTTTGTTCACGGTTTTGCGACAGCCATATTTGGCCCTGTAGCGTCTGCGACAGTATCACAATTATATAATGAAAAGCGAGGTGAAAAATTAGGTTGGTATAGCGCAGCAGATAATATCGGTAGAACTATTGGGCCGTTTCTAGGTGGAACAATTCTGTTTCTCAATATGAATAACTTCTATCTTGCTTACGCCATTGCTGGTGTCATTGGAGTTGCAGCTTTGCTCGTGGGTACAAATATCTCAATTCCTGAGGAAAAAAGAGATGTGAGTGTCAATCCATGGAAGAAGTTTAGTTCGGGTATAAGAGAAGTCGCATCGAGCAGGCCAATTGTACTTGCGAGCGCTATGGAATCTGCTCAATATCTAGCCGTCGGTGCATTAACCACATTTCTGCCTATTTATGCCTTAGGAGTTGGTCTTAACGCGGGTGAGATAGGTCTTCTCTTCCTTGCGCAAGGTATAGTCATGCTAGCAGCTAAACCGTTTGCTGGCATGGTTTCTGACAAGATAGGTAGGAGGGCGGTTATAGTCTTCGGACTAGTTCTGGGTGCTCTTACTCTAATTGTTATCCCAATAACAGTAGGCCTCGTGCCGTTGCTTGCTCTAAGTGCAGTTTTTGGGCTCTCCGTTGGGACGGTTACACCCTCTACAACCGCTCTAGTCGCGGATCTATCGAAAGAGGCAAGGCTAGGCGCAGCAATGGGTGTATTTGGAACAATATGGGATATTGGTGAAGCTAGCGGCCCGATAATTGCTGGTATTCTAATTGCTACGTTAGCTAGTTTCTTCATCACCTTTTCGATAATCGCAGTCATCGTACTGTTTTTAGCAGTCGTTTTTATCATAGGTGTTCGGGATCCGAAAGGAAAACAAGTGAAGTGAACTGGTCAAATTTGGATTAACATTCTATAGTGTACTCAGAATGTCCGTGAATGACACTCTTCAGTGTGCAGTAGCAGCTGAGAAGGCTGGTTTCGAATATATCTCAGTTGCCGAATCGTTCTACAGAGATGGATTCGCCCTTGCATCAGCAATAGCCACCAACACCAGACGGATTAAGTTTGGTACTAGTGTAATGCCAATCTACACTCGAACTCCGTTCCAGATCGCGATGGGTGCAGCAACTTTACAGGAGATTTCTGACTCACGACTCGGGTTCCTAGGCTTAGGAGTAGGGTATAGGAATAGAACAGAGCAATACTTTGGAATCAAATCAACCGCTCACGTTGAACGGATGAAGGAATATGTTGACATTATCAGAATCCTGTTATCAGATGATGCTAACGGATACCGTGGAAAATTTTTTAGTTTTAAAGAGTTTCCTAAACTGTCTCCCAAACCTCTTAATCTTCCAATATACTTCGGATCATCAGGTCCAAAGATGCTGAAATTGGCAGGTGAACTGGCAGATGGAGTCATACTAAACTCCATCAGCACCCCTGAATACGTAGAGTTTGCCTTAGAAAGAATTGCTGAAGGTGCTGACAAGGCGCGTCGGGATTATTCAAAATTAGAGATTGGGCACAGCATAATCTACGCGTGCTCTGACGATAGGGAAGAAGCAGCTAGGGCTGCAAAAGAGGATATTCTATTCTATTTCGCTTACCCTGAGCTTGATCCAGTCATAGAGAAATCCAGCTTCAAGAAAGAGGCGATGAAGATGAGATCATTATATGTTCAAGGAAAGAAAGATGAAGCAATATCCATGGTTACTGATGAAATGCTTGATGTCTTCTCAGTTTATGGGACACCTAAAGAGTGTAGAACTAAACTCGATAAATTCTTGAGCAGAGGAATATCGCTACCTATCATCAGGGTGTCCAATTTGCCGTACAAAGAAAACGAGAAAAAGGACGTATTCATGATGGCGATCAATAGTCTAAAGTAACGACTCGAGATTGTTAGTCATTAAGAAAATTCTTGCAAGAGAATAATGGAAAGTCTTGAGTAGTTAAGACCAAGAGCTAGTAAACGGGTAGCTAACTTTTACTTTTATTTCGCAACAAAAGTGCTTTCTGGATTATTGGAAAACTTATCTTAGAGGTAGCGTAGGGGTTGAAATAGTGTCTGAAGCAGGAGAATAAATGTCTTGCAAACCCAGTACGATCTGAGTAAAGGTGAGGCCATAGAATTCTCTGTAAAGAGTGAGCCTTGGGTAAAGTATAAGCTAGAAGATGGGACAAGTCTCTTTGGGAGGCTAGTGATTACCAAGATAGTTAGGATGAATGAGTATGATGCTAGTGGGCAACCGGTTTATGCTTGGCTTTCCCAGAATCTTTTCTCAACGTTATGTTCGAAAGATCTTAAAGGTACACCATCGACGCCGCCTCCAACTTCACCGGACCCCAAGGACTTCAACGTCTCGCCAATAGATTTTGAGAGGATAGGAGGAGAGCAATGGAACATATACGAGTTTTCAGATGGAAGCCTGCTCAGAATCAAGCTTGAGGTTACAAACGTGCTTAGAACCGACAAGTACACTTTTGACGGAGATCCCTACTACATCATCAACACTCAAACAGTTTCAAGAATCAAAGTTCCTTCTAGCCTACTTAAGAAACCTAATTTGAAGGCTTCTGCACAGCAGAAAGACTTCTACCGTTAAGCTATCTGAGGGTAACACTGCTAACAGAGGGAACCGATCTGGCTCTGATAAGGGCCTCGGGAGGCACGCTTCCCTGCAAAACGAGGGTAAGCTTCGGCTCAGGGGTCAAATCCGGATCATCAGCCAACGCTTGCCTGACTACAACTCCATATTCAGCCAGAATGGAGGTTACAACCGAGATGACACCCGGCTTAGAGGGATCAGCTGTAATCACTATGACTTGGTAGCCTAGGTCTGAAGCCACATCGACGAGGCTGGAGCCACTGGGCCTGAGTTTTGTCAAGATGGGTTTTAGCTGAGGGTCTTGAAGGATCTGCTCTGCGGTGCTTCTCACCACTCTTCGATCAATATCTACTGATCTCGCTATGGCAGTGTCACTGACCTCAACATCGCCTAAATAGAATCTCGCATCTTCGCTCACCCTTATTCCCAGCTCAACCATCTTACGGACAAGGCTGAGTCTTTCAGGCTGCTTTGCCAACCGATCCTTTACATGACGCCACAAAACATGTCTATATGTATGCAAGAAGGTATATAAGATTGCGTATAGGCTCAAAACTGATTCAGAATGAAGGTTTCCGAAAGCGCCAAGGAGCACACCGTCTTCCTAAATCCTGATGAGATTCCTACCTCTTGGTACAATATTTCACCTGATCTCCCCGGGCCCCCAGATCCATATTTGGATCCCCAAGACATGAAGCCCATCAACCCTGCGAAGATGCTCAGACTCTTCGCACAAGAACTGGTTATGCAGGAAGTCTCAACAGAACGCTTCATCAAGATACCTGACGAGCTACTTGATGCATATCTGCGTCTACCGCGTCCGACTCCTCTGGTAAGAGCCAAGCGCCTAGAAGCATACCTGAAAACCCCAGCTCAAATCTACTACAAATGTGAATATCTGAGCCCAGCAGGAAGCCACAAGCCTAACACAGCTCTGGCGCAAGCGTACTACAATAAGAAGCAAGGCATAGAGCGGGTCGTAACGGAGACTGGCGCCGGTCAATGGGGCTCAGCGTTAGCCATGTCAAGCGCCCTATTCGGCTTGAAGTGCAGAGTATACATGGTTAGGATCAGCTACAAGCAGAAGCCTGGAAGAAGGGTTATGATGGAAACCTATGGCGCGGAGGTCATTCCGTCCCCAAGCAGTAAGACGAGGTTTGGCAAGAGTCTTGTCGAAAAAGATCCTGAGCATCACGGTTCTCTCGGCATCGCTATTACTGAGGCTATCGAAGACACTTTGACGGATGAGAAGACAAGATATTGCCTTGGCTCATTACTCAACCACGTGCTCACGCATCAAAGCATCGTGGGGCTGGAAGCTAAGAAACAGTTCGAAATGATCGATGTTTATCCTGACGTGATATGCGGCTGCATAGGAGGCGGCTCCAACTACGCAGGATTTGCATATCCCTTCATGATGGACAAGCTGAAGGGTAAGACCAGCACAGACTTCGTCGCCTGCGAGCCCAAAGCTGTCCCCTCGACGACCAAAGGCGCATACACCTATGACTATGGCGACTCAGGCGAGATGACTCCTCTAGTCAAAATGTATACTCTTGGCCACAAGTATGCTGCTCCCCCTATTCACTCGGGTGGATTAAGATATCATGGGAAGGCCCCCTCACTCTGCTTGTTGATCAACAAGGGATACATGAGATCGGTGGCGTATCATCAGACAGAGGTCTTTGAAGCAGCTAGAATACTTGCTCAGACCGAAG
>JACQRY010000152.1 GCA_016206275.1 Nitrososphaerota archaeon | reverse complement strand
TAGTTGGACACTGCGATTACAGCGGAGATCCTTTCTCTCAGCGCGTCTTCGCCGAAGACTGCGAAGAATCTCCTCACGATCAGGTCGTAGAGCTTGCTTTCTCTGGCCTCTAGCGTTCTCTTGGGCAATTCTCCTGTGGGGTATACAGCGGGGTGAGCTGGGTCGTCCTTGCCTCCTTGACGGGGGTGGAGTGGACCATTAGCTATCTCCAGTGCATGACCGCTATATTGATCGATTCTTGATACGCCGTGTAGAATCTTGGAGTAGTTGATGGAGGGAGGAAGCTTTTGGCTGCTGGTCCTCGGATAGGATATCAAGGCTTCTAAGTATAGAGCTTCAGCGATTCTGAGGGTTTGGCTGGGGGCGAAGCCGAAGACTCGGTAAGCCTCATGTTGGAGGTCTCCTATGTTGAATGGTGTGGGGGGAGGCTGCTTCACCACCGTAGTCTTTACGTTGCTGATTACTCCGATCTTTCCTTCACATGCTTTTTTGATTCTGAATGCTTCTTCACGCGCAAGCACCTTGGGCTCCTCGTAGTTTGCTGTGAGCCGGTGGGTGTCCTTCTCTACTAGTGCAGTGACGGCCCAGTATGGGGTTGGGAGATGGGTCCTTATGTCGACTTCTCTTTCTACAACATAGGAGAGGGTGGGTCCCTGAACTCTTCCGATCGAGACCATCTTGTAGCCTCTGTTTGAAGAATAGTAGGACTCGGATAAGGCTCTGGACATGTTTACTCCCCAGATGAAATCTATGACGTGTCTTGTTCTCCCCGCTTCCGCGAGTCTTAGTCCTAATCCTCGTTTAAGTGAGGAGAAGGCTTCTTTGAGCTCTTCATTGGTTAAAGTGGAGAACTTGGCTCTTAGAGCATTTACTTTTCCTCCGCACGCGTACTTCAAAATGTTGTAGCCTATGGTTTCTCCTTCAAGATCGTAGTCGCAAGCGTGAACAAACTCTTTGGCTCTTTTAGCTAAATCTTCTATGACTCTGATTCTTCTGCCGATCTGAGGTTTTTTCTCGACAAGATTTGTAGGGGCCCACTCAACATCCAGTACTGGGTAAGTGGTCTTGGCTCCCCAGGGATCGGTAATAGTGTAGAGGTGGCCCAACGCGGAGCAGATCACGTAACTCTCTCCGCCAGTCTGAACCGCGAAGACCTCGATGTCGCCAATGTTCAGGCGGGAGGGTTTTCCGTCCGCTAATGCTTCTGCGATTCTTCTTGCTGCGTCCGGCTTTTCGCAGACAACCAAGTTGTAGTCTCTGAGTTGGAGAGTGGTCTTCGACACAGCCATGGCTGAGTAATCTGAATTTAATAACTTATTCAGAAAAACTATTGAGCATCCTGTCTCCTGGGGAGGGATGGGGGAACAGTTTTCTTGTTTGAAATTGCGTGTGGTAAGTGTGGGGCTGCGGTTTACTCTGGAGTGGATTTAAAGTCGGCTAGAGATGTGTTGAAGCTTGTTGGTAATCGCTGTAAGAAGTGCGGGGCACTTTTATCTGACCAAGAGTTTGTGGTGGACGTAAAGCCTATGCAAACATAGTGCTTTGTTGGTCACAACGCTACTGATGAAATCGTCTTCAGTCTTAGGGGCCTGTGCCGGTTGCGGCGGCCTTTTGTTTTGATGTCTTGGCTGGGTTTGCTGCTCCTGTGTGTGGCATGAGGACTAGGGGGGTTTTAGTAGGTTTGGGGTTTGTTTCTTGCTGTTTTGGTTTGTTTGAGGCGTGTTTCTGGTTGTTTTGGGGTGGTTTGTTGTTTTCTTTTTGACTGATGCGTCTTGTTTAGGTGGTGATAGATGATGGGTGTTCAGGGAGTTCGCCTAGTTGGCTGGTGTATTTTTGGTGGGCGGATTTGTAGGCGGTTTTGTCGCTCATGTCGATGAATTCGCCGTCGATTATGTGGCCGAAGATTCTTTCTCCTGTGTTCATTGTGTCTTTGAACACTTTCTCGATTGAGGTTTTTTTATCAGCTGGAATGTGTTTGAGGAAGGAGGGTTCTATTATGTAGCATCCTATGTTTGCTAGGCCTTTTACTTCGGGTTTTTCTTTCCAATCGGTGAGTCTTCCGTCTTCATTTATTTCCACGAAGCTGTGTTTCAGGGTGGACTTGTAGGGCGTCAAGACGGCTGTTGCGGTGGCCTTGTTTTTTCGGTGGAGGTGGATGGTTTTTGCTAGGTCGAAGTTGAATAGGGTGTCTCCGGAGACGCAGACTAGAGTGGTGTCGATCTGTTTCTCCAAGGATTTGAGTTGGCTCGCGAAACCATTTTGATTGCTTAGTTTGTTATATGTGATCCTGACTTCATGTCCGTTTCCATCGTGGAAGTAGTTTTGTATGATGCGGCGTAGGTGGCCTGTTGAAAGGATGATGTCGCGTATCCCGGCAGTCTTTAGCCATTCGATCAGAGAATCCTACTAGACACCAAGGAAGAGTTCACACAGAAACCCCTGCTAGCCATAATGGCAGG
>JACQRY010000169.1 GCA_016206275.1 Nitrososphaerota archaeon | reverse complement strand
GCGAAGCCTCCAACAAAAGTATGGGCTTACATTTCTCTACATAACCCATGACATAGCTTCAGCGAAATTTTTCTCTGACAGAGTAGCCGTGATGTATCTGGGCAGGATAGTGGAGCTGGGTACCCCTCTAGACATTATCAAAGACCCTCTCCACCCCTACACTCAAGCCCTGATACAGGCAGTCCCAGAACCTAATCCTGCTAACAGGCTACGTGAACGGATGATAATCCCAGGAGAACCTCCTACTCCGACAAGCATACCCCAAGGATGCAGGTTTAATCCACGTTGCCCCTCCTTTATGAAGGATAAGTGCGATATTGTTGATCCTAAATTAGTAGAGATTAAGCCAAATCATTATGTTGCATGCCACCTCTATTAATCAAGCTCTAAACAAATTGCTGTAGATAGATGGTATCTAGATGCAACCGTTTTGGTTTAATATTGCTCATCTATTAAGCTGACTTGATGTGGCCTAGCCTAGCCGGAGGAGGGGTGGTTGTATTCCTCTTCGGCCTCTTCTTCACGTTGAACGGAATCGGGTTCGCAATTCCTTTCATGATAGTAGGGCCCATCATGATCATCGCAGCTCTTATTCTTCCTGAAGTCCCGCCGGTAAAACCTGAGAATCCAAACATGAAGTACTGCAGATTCTGCTTAAAAGAGATACCCCTTCAGGCAGAGACATGTCCTGAATGTGGTCTATTACCAGACTAGGCTGGTAGAATTGCCTTGATTTCTTCACCTGACATAAGGGCTCTGATCAGACGTGCGCCGACATCGGACTTTTTGGATACCTTGATGGCGCGTTTTCTCCCTACAGTAGCGGCAAAAAGAAACGTGTTGGCAACGTAGACGCTCACGGTCTTCCCCTCCATGTCTCCTCTGAAGACTAATTCAACCGAGTTTCCAGCCTCTTTCATATCGAAAGGCATCTCTTCCCCCATGGCTGAGACCTTAGGTTCCACGTCGATGCGTATTCCTAAGGTGTCTTCGATCTCCGAGATCATTCCACCGCCTTTACCAATGATTCTGGGAATGGTGGAGCGGTCAACCTTAACCTTGGCGCGATTAGGAGCGATGATCTCTACTGTGGCGTTGGGATCAAATTTACGGAAGTATTGGGTCACTCTTTCCTCGGCAAGCCTTTGAACTGCGTCAGCCTGCCTACTTACAGATTTAACTGGGATGATAACATTCTCTTCTCCAAACGTGTATATCTCATATTCCAGTGAAGCTGTCTCAAAGTCTCTAACCTCCACTACAGGCCTAGCTAGATCAGCCTCTATCATCCCAGTCGGAACCTTCACCACAAGGTTGAGTCGCAAAACCTTCTTTATTTCCCCGCCCTTCACGAAGATCACTGTGTCGATGATGCTAGGTATCATGCCCAGCTCAACCCTGCCCATGAACCGCTGCACAGCGTCTACAGGGTTACTGGCATGCACCACCCCCACCATCCCGACACCGGCAAGCCTCATGTCACAGAAGACCTCGAAGTCCTTGGTTCTCCTTACCTCGTCGTACACAGTGTAGTCTGGTCTTACAAGCAGAAGGATTTCAGCAGTCTTCTCAAAGTCTCCCTCCAGAGGCCCATATTGAGTTACTTCAGGCCCCACCTGAAGGTCTCTCGGCGACTCGAAGGTCTTTACGATCTTGCCCTGCTCCGTGTAGAACTCAGCGAGGCTGCTAGCCAGAGTGGTCTTGCCCGAACCCGGTGGTCCGGCGATGACTACTCCTTCCGCCTTGCTCTTCAAGAGATCTTTGAGACTGTCAGACAGGTTATAGTCTTCAAGGGAGAGCTTGACGATGGGTCTAACGATAGTTACTTCCATTGCATCAGAGAAAGGCGCGCGTGAAACTGCTATGCGGTAAGAGCCAAGCTGAAACACGGTGGCGCCTGACCTGCTAATCTCGACTGTGCCTCTGCCTCTACTAGCCTCCTCAGAGATCTCCGCAATGATCCCTTCAAGCTCGTCGCCGGTGCAACGCTCATCCCTTATCTTCACCAACTTAAAGTCGCCCGGCTTGCCTTTCTTTGCTAGTGGAGCAACACCTTCTTTCAGGTGCACGCTGAGAGTCTCTGGAGTAAAGAACTGCTCGAAGTTAGGCCTTTCAACAACTCTGAATTGCGGAGGAAGATAGCGGACTTTGACGCCTTCTGCTTCAGCTACCAACGCTTGCACAAAGTCAGCAGTGTAAAGCACTCCTCCATCGTTCTTCGCAACATCCCTGATGATAGCGTCTATCCTCCCGCTTCGGGCAAGTCTGATATCGTCTAAACTAGGTCTGTCTCCTTGGATCCTAAACTTGATGCCTGCTTCTTCGCATGCCTCTCGAATCTTCTTAAGTTCCCTTAGACCGATGAAGCCGGGTTCTCGGCTTTTAGATGCTTGGGCCTGAAGCTCGTCGAGAACTGCTCTAGGAATCACAAGCTCAACGTCTTTGTCTTTTCTGTCCTTTACAAGCTCAGTAATCTTTCCGTCAATGATTATACTTGTGTCAGGAATAATCTTCTCCATGGTGTAAGATGCGTCTCCTATGGTTGAGAGTCAAAAAGTTCTCACTAATCGGAAATGTTCCGATGTACCAGCTATTTATTGTGTTC
>JACQRY010000154.1 GCA_016206275.1 Nitrososphaerota archaeon | reverse complement strand
CATCAACACGGTTCCTCGCAACTTCAGGCAGCCGCACACCACGAGACTCCTGAAACTCAAAGATACGTTGCACCTGACTCTGCGCATTATCAAGAATTTGAAGAAGCTGCCGAGTCCTCTCTTCTGATCCCGATGCCACAGAAGGAGCCCTCTGAGCAGATGCAACTCCAAATGTGGCCATAGAGACGACCAATCCTATCAAGGCGAGTGCGCCTATCGCTCTGCTCTTCCCCATCACTGGATCCACCTCACTAATAGACATCCACGTATTTTAGGAATCTTAAGAAACGGTACTGAAACGCTCGTTCCAGTTCACGCTCCCTCTTCTCGAGCAGGCTCCTTAAGCCGGATCAGATTCTGCCCACCCATCTTAACCACCTCAGCTATACCCTCTCTTTGCAGACGTTTCACCGTCCTCCACATCGTCGTCTTAGGAAACTTGAACCTCTCCCTAAGCTCGCTCTCAAAACCTTCACCCCCCATCTCTGCTAAAACTTGAACTATCTCACGATCCTCCGCCCTAAGATAAGGCTTGGCGTCAAGGATCTTTGAAACATCAATTTTCCTAACCTGCCTCTCATGAACCCCTTCAGTGCTAACAACAACTATTCTCCTGCGTTTCAAATAATAGGCGGCAATCACAGTCACCACTGCTCCTCCAGCGACCGCAGCCGGCAAGGATGCATCCGAAATGATACTAGATCTAGTGGCTCCTTGAGCCAGGGTAGACGCCTGCTGCGCTATCCTAAGAGCGTCGCCATACTTGCCGTCACCCAGCTGGTTGACAGCGTCTTGAATAAGCCGCCTAGCATCATCAAGACCAATGGTTCGCCCCTCATTCTCAGCCTGACCGACCAGCAATTGGGCATCTTGTATCGATTCCCGGGCGAGCCGCGCCTCTAAGTCAACCTTAGCGGCTATATCAATCGCGGCTGTGGCGAGTCGTTCTGCATCGAGATAGTTCTGGGACGTGAAAGCGTTTTCAGCTTCGGCCAGCTTCTCTTCAGCCTCAGCCATGACGATGTTTTGTGACTTGCCTTCTTCGATGACGCTCTTAGCTTTATTGATCAGTAGGTTGCTCACCTCTTCTGTGCCCAAGATTCCGGTGATGTAGCCGATTTCTTGGCTACCTTCCTGCATAAGCAAGGACGTTTGGCCCCCTTGAGTGGTGATGGAGCGTGGAAGACTCTTGAGACTGATTATGGTGGCTTCACGTGGAAAGGTGATTGAGAAGTCGATGGGGGAAGAGACTGAGAATGTCCATATTCTGCCTGACTTATTCACAAGGTCCTGTGTTGAATATGTGATGCTCACTTGTTCAGAGCCTAAAGAGAACACAGTGAGTGGGCCGCCCGTTGCGCGGAAGTCCAGTAAGGTCTTGTTTTCGTTTTGAATAAGAAGATTTTCGTAGATCTTGCCGAAAAGGGTTACGTTGACAGAGGGGAAGATAGGGTCAGGTGAAACCACATAGTCTACCTGCACACTACCATCAAGATACGCTGTGAAAAGAAGCCTGTCAGCCGTATATTCTCCTTGCCCCATGGCGGGGAATGTGAAACCTACTACACCAATCGCCACCAGCAAAACCACAGGCAACAGGCGCATCAGATCATCTCCCGATTCTCAGTTGATGACTAATCTACGGTTTTAGCGCTTCTGCTTCTTATCTCTACTCCAGCAAGGCCCTCAGTGACCGTGACTATAGATGAAACGTCCCAGTCGCCCCGCCCTTCATGCATCAACGCCTTGAAGAACTCATTAACCATGGCGACAGCAGGCACAGGCACCTCAAGTCTCCTCGCCTCATCCAAAGCTATTCCCAGATCCTTGTACTGAAGCTTCGCCTTGAACCCAGGCTCAAACTTACCTTTCAAGACATTCGGCACCCTTACTTCCAAAGCCCAACATCTAGCAGCCCCACTAGTCAACACTTGAAGCAAACGCTCCGGATCTACTCCAGCCTTACAAGCCAAAGTCATCCCCTCCGCGATACCCTGCCAAGTGACTGCAGCGATGATTTGATTAGCGGCCTTGGTGTACTGACCAGCGCCACTGCTGCCAACATGAACGATAGTCTTACCCATAGCTTGCAACACATCCATGCATCTAGACAGTGCATCGCCGTCCCCACCAACCAT
>JACQRY010000146.1 GCA_016206275.1 Nitrososphaerota archaeon | reverse complement strand
TTCCTATTCCTCTTATATTCAATATGGCTGTACGGAACTCCCTACATCTACGGGCCAGCAGTGGTGGGAGCAATGCTTGTCTCAATGAATCTTTTTGGGGGCTTCACCAGGAAGAGTTAGCCAACCTTGCAATGCACGCACGGTTACCGTAAATGCGTTAAGGAAGCCCTCAATTGACTGGACGAAGCATTCCGGGACTATATCTCCCAGTCATAAACTTAGAAGGGGCAGACTGATTGGTGTTGTAGAATAGGTTCCAATATTCAAAGGTGTATCTGAATACTATTTCCATTTGACATACCGACTCTGTCGTCGATGCTTTTGCCGTGGAGTAGACCGTAAAAGAGTCCATACGCTTCCTTAAGCTCCTTCTTGATGTGCTGACGTGCCTCCTCTGACTCGAGGATTTTCTTGTTTTCAGGATAGAGTTCGTTCATCTTTTCCATGACTTCGTCGGGCTTGCTCAGATACTGCTCTATAAGCTGCCAGTGTTTTTTCACAAGCGTCTTGAAGATAGGTCTGATCAAAGGATGCTCAAAGTACAGTTTGCGAGTCGTATCAGGAATAAGACGAATGTCTTCTCTAATCCAGTATCGAATAACCTCTGGCGTAGCAGATTTGAAGGATCTTTCCACGAAGTCTTCGACTGCTCTGTTGGAATTCAGCATCATCCTCAGGAAGCTGACTATCCTCACTACTGTGGGTTCACTGGCGAGTATAGGTCTAGGTTCCATGGTTTATGACTATCAGATCGTCATGAATAGCGAGGTTGCTCCATTTGTTAACGCGTAGACCTCGAAGGGACCGGTTTTGACGCCGGGCATGCCGGGTGAGCCTGATGGCATGCCTGGGAGAGTAATGCCGTCTATAGGGGGATTCTCTGCAAGGAGCTTCCTCATGGCATCGATGGGAACATGGCCTTCAACAAAGTAGTTTCCTATCAGGGAAGTATGGCAGCTCTGGGCAGGCAAGGGAATGTTGTAGCGCTCCTTTACCGTCGCCATGTCTTCCAGGTCCACGATTTTCACTTTGAACCCATTTACTTCTAGGTACTCCACGTATACGAGGCAACAGTCACATGTCGGCGTTCTGACCAATACAACGTCTGCATCGGCTTGCGGTGACGGCTGCATGGAAATGAAGGCGACTATACCTATCACCAGCAGGAAAAGGCCAGAACCTATTACGATGCCTCTTGTCCTCACTGTACCCCTAACCCAGGTCGCATAACACCGCGGCGCAGTATTTGCGCTTTCTGGTGAGTGCCTGAATTTGGCAAACCGTATCCTAGCGCAGACATAGCTGGGAATTCTGAGGTTTCACTGTGTTTTTAGGATCGCTTAGCGCATAGTGGAAATTACGTTGCCATGCTTAACCATGTTAACAAAGACGGAAAAACTTCTTGGCTTGCGTTGCCGCCTTCGGTCCTAGAGTACTTGGTTAGTTGCTTCGAAAATTGGTCAAAAGGATAACTATGTCTCCGCCTCCCATAGGATCATTGAAGGAGCACACGCACGGATACCGAGGAGTGCTGGATGAAGCATACGCCTTAGTGTTGGCGAGGTACCTTAGGGCCGGCTCCGTGATCCTTGAACTCGAGGCTGCTCGGCGTGACGGCGCAGAGATTCTTCTGTGCCAGAGGCTTATGGGACTAGCGTCTTACGTGTGCGTGGATGTCTCCTCTAGGATGCGGGAAAGCAAACGGCCTGAGAACGAGTGCATCGTGGCCGACTGCAAGCATCTGCCTTTCCGAGAGCAGGTTTTCGATCTCGTCCACATCACATTTCCGTCCAGAGGGGAATACTTGCTCTTCGATGGTGGGCGAGCAGGGTGCACCTTCAGCTCGGAATACGTGGCTTCAAGCATTGATGGTGTGGAAAGGGTGTTGAAGGAGGATGGAGTCTTCGTCGTCTTTCCCTTTCTAGATGAGGGCGATACGTGGCAGATCAGACTGGAAGAAGAGCTCTTTCGACGAGGGTTCACAAAGACAAGCATTCCACTTTTAAACGGAAGGGATGTGGCCGCGTTTAACCGAACCTAGCTGGTCATTTGGATACACCTGTTCTTGGATGCACAAGAGTCATCTTAATAGGCCATTTCCTCAGGACGCTTCGCTATTGCTTGCTCCTCTCAAAAGATTCGGACACGTAGCTCCCTCATGGACGGTACAGGTGAAGCGGATAATTCCTTAAACCAGTATAGCAGGACGACTAACAACAATCATACATACTGGCTACGCATAATTGGCTCGGTCAAGGCGTTCTGCTGACTCGTCGGGCTTCGGCAGTTCCGCTGAATAGTTTGTTCAGACTGAATTTATCCAGTACTATGCAAGTCTGCATCTAAGAGAATGGTTCCCTAACTGGTTAGGTGACATGTTTTTCATATCTAAGAACCTCTTGTAATCCGATTTGAAAGAGCCCTTCGGCTACGCAGGCCACATATTAAGGCTGAATCTGAGTGAACGTAAGGCTACGCGGGAACGATGGCGGAAGGAGTGGGCTCACCTATTCTTGGGCGGCAGAGGCCTTGCAGCTCGGCTGCTATACGAAGAAGTCGGAAAAGGGGTGAAGCCCCTAAGCGAGGATAACAAGCTGTACTTCATGTCTGGTCCTCTTTGCGGAACAGACATCCCCTTGGCGGCTCAGATGGCGGTAGTTGGCAAGTCACCGGCAACCGGTATCTACGGCTTGGCTATGGTTGGGGGTGATTTCTCCCCCGAAGTCAAGAGGGCAGGTTATGATGGAGTTGTAGTCGAAGGTCGCTCTGACAGCCCGGTCTGGGTGAGAATCAAGGACGAAGAGGTAGAATTCTTGGATGCGAAGAGCTACTGGGGGATGCCCACGGACAGGACGCAAGAATTTATCGACAGAAAGCTGAGCGACAGCTACTCAGTGGCATGCATCGGTCCAGCGGGAGAAAACCTTGTGAACTACGCCGCTGTAGTGGTCGGGAGGAGAACAGCGTCTCGATGTGGCCTGGGAGCGGTAATGGGATGGAAGAAACTGAAGGCCATAGCGGTAAAAGGGACTGGAGTCGTCAAAGTTTCGGATCCGAGCAAGGTCAGGAGAATGGTCGATGAAGCTAAGAAGATCGTGGATGAAGCCCCTATTACTAAGAAGTATTTCAAAGAGTACGGAACCAGTGTAGGGCCCGTCAACTGCAGCAGCCACGGGGTATTGCCTACCAGAAACTTTCAGACCGGGGTATTCGATGGAGCATGGGAGCTTTCCGGCGAAGCTATGAAGCAGAAAGGCTACATCAGAGATAAGGTTGGCTGCTACAACTGCCACCTGAAGTGCGGAAGGGTTACCATGGTGGATAAAGGTCCTTATGTAGGGGCGGTTTCAGAGGGCCCGGACTACGACACCCTCTTCGCCCTCGGATCTAACTGTGGCAACTCAAATGTGGAGTCGGTCATAGCCGCCGAGACACTCTGTGACACCCTCGGCCTCGACACCATTTCAACAGGGGTAGTCATCTCGTTCGCGATGGAGTGTTTCGAAAGAGGAGTGTTGAAGAAAGAGGAGGTGGACGGCATCGATCTAAGGTTCGGGAACCATGACGCCATTGTAAAGCTGATACCCAAGATAGCCTATCGGGAAGGCATAGGCGACCTCCTAGCGGGCGGAGTGAGGGAAGCAGCGAAAAAGCTGGGCCGAGGAGCCGACCAGTACGCGATGCATGTTAAGGGACTGGAACTCGGAGGCTATGATCCCAGGGGTGCCACTGGAATAGGTTTCTCCATGGCGGTTGGAAGCAGAGGTGGCTGCCATCATGGTCAAGGATATACTATACCGGATGAGCTGACGTTTTCCAGAGTTGATCCCTTTGCCATCCGCGGGAAGGGTGCCTTCGTGAAGAAGAGGGGGGAGGAGAGGCGGATAACCGATTCTGCTGTCACCTGCAACTTCTCTCGTTTCCAAATGGATGATCTTGCGAAGATGCTTTCAGCCGTAACTGGAGAGGACTATCGCGGAGATGATCTTTACATTATTGGGGAAAGAATCAACAATGTGGAACGATGTTACAACGTAAGGGAGGGAATAAGGAGGAAAGACGACTATCTTCCAGACCGCTTTTTAAGAGAGCCTATGCCAGAGGGACCTGCCAGGGGAAGAAGGATCGACAACGATGAGCTCCTGAATGACTTCTATGCTGCAGCCAAGTGGGACTCCCAGGGTATCCCCACGTCTGAAAAGCTGGAGGAGCTAGGCATTTCAGACATTGGTAGGAGCTTAAGAGAACATATTTGATGAGGCTGACCTTAAGATTAGAAGTTTGTTAATGTCCTTCATGAGGTATGGGATAGAAACTGTAATCCGACTAAAGATTGCCGCGCCCCCAGTGGGGAATAAGCTCTATATGGCAGATAAAGCATCTCCTCGTATACCACTGGAGGCGGAGCAAGCTTGCTCGAAGCGTCCCGGTCTATTTGTATATTCTACCTAATGTGTTAGGCTACGATCGGAGGTGATAACTGGCCTTGTGGTGTAGTGAAACTTGCAGTATAGAAGTAGAGCCAAGCTAATATTTCCCATTGATTACTACTGATGTCTTGCCGGTCTCTAGACACGAGAAACTCATGTTATTTATGACCTAACATGTTAGGAGATGAGAATAAACGAGCGTCATAGAAGAGAAAGTAGCATCATGGCAGAAAAAATCTCAATGTCAATCGGAATCATAGCCATACTGCTGGCGGCAGGAAGCATCGCGTACACGAGCAGCGTAATAGGAGGAGTAACAGGCCAGATCGACCAAACACAAAGAGACCTAACCAACCAAATCACCAGCCAAGTAGGACAAGTCAACTCCAAAATCTCTCCATTGGAGAGCTCCGTGAACAGCGTCAAGGAGGAGCAGTCAGCCATCAGAAGCCTAGTCGAACAAAGAGTAGGAGGACTAGAAGCAGCCCTACAACA
>JACQRY010000151.1 GCA_016206275.1 Nitrososphaerota archaeon | reverse complement strand
CGGCAGGGTTCTGAACCAGTTCTCCATGGATGAATATAATGATCACTTCAGGATAGCTACGACGGTCGGCATGGTTTCCAGAGGCATGGCTTCAGGTTCCAGTAACGTGTATGTCTTGGATCAAGATATGAAGACGATTGGCAGGCTTGAAGAGTTGGCTCCTGGTGAAGATATCTACTCGGCTCGATTTATGGGTGACAGGGCTTATCTGGTGACCTTCAAGAAGATTGATCCCCTCTTCACCATAGATTTGAGTGTGCCCAGTGAGCCGAAGGTTTTGGGGCTGCTGAAGATCCCTGGTTACTCAGATTATCTGCATCCGTTTGACGGGAAGCATCTCATAGGAATAGGGAAGGAGACGGTTGAGGCTGAGGAAGGGGACTTCGCGTGGTATCAAGGCTTGAAGATATCATTGTTTGATGTCAGCGACGTTGAGAAGCCGAAAGAAGTAGGTAAAATCATAATAGGAGACAGGGGCACAGATTCACCTGTACTTAGAGATCATCATGCACTGCTCTTCGATAAAGGCAGAGGACTAATGGTGATACCGGTGTTGGAGGCGAAGATCTTTCCTGAAAAATATCCAAGCGGTGTGCACCCTTCAACGCAAGGAGAATACGTATTTCAGGGAGCCTACGTTCTCCAAATATCGGCTGAGGAAGGAGTCAACATTAATGGAAAAATCAGCCATATAGATGATCCACAGGCACCTCTGAAGAGCGGCTACTACTTCGAGTCAAACCAGCAAGTGGAGAGAAGCCTCTACATAGGAGAAGTTCTATACACCGTATCCGGAAGCAAGATCAAAGCTAACAGCATAACAGACCTAACAGAAATTTCTACGATGCAATTGTCTTGACCGCAAACGTTCACTCTGAGCGAATCCCTTGAATACGGTAGTCATTGGTCGGAGTACTTAGGGGCTCCTCCCTTAAGGAAGGTTCCATCGCCGAGATCAGCGAAGGCCTTGTTGATCTCGTCCCACGATGTCATGACTACTGGACCATGCCAAGCAATGGGCTCATTCAATGGTCTGCCTACGCCGAGCAGGAATCGCACTGAAGATTCTTCTGTCTTTATGAGAATCTTGGGCTTGGTCCTTTCGTAGAGTACAAGCGAGCCTCGAGTTGCTGGAGCTCTGCTGTTGCTATCGAACTTGGCATCACCTTCCACTACGTAGGCGAAAGCAGTATGTCCTTCTTTGACTGGGTGCTCGAATTGGGCTCCTTTTGGGATCGTCACATCCATGTACTCCACATCAACATCCAAGTCTCGTGCTGGACCAACATTTTGCCCGATTCTGCCGGCGATGAGCTTCACCTTAGCTCCGCCTTGCAGCTCAACTTCCTGTATGCTGTTGTCGCTCAAATTCCTGTATTTTGGTTGAACCATTTTGTGTTTCGCTGGCAGATTGACCCAGAGCTGGTAACCCCACATTGCCTTGTCAATCGTTTCCTTCGGCATCTCGGCGTGAAATATCCCTCCGCCAGCTGTCATCCACTGCACCTCCCCGCTCTTTATTACGCCTCCACCACCAGTGCTGTCTTGGTGTTCAAATCTCCCCTTTACCACATAGGTGACTGTTTCGATGCCTCTGTGGGGATGCCAAGGGAAGCCAGCCGAGTAGTCAGCAGGATTTGTCGAGCGCAATTCATCTAGAAGAAGGAACGGGTCAAGCAGTTCTGCGAGTGAGGGAGAGCCGAAAGCTCTCATCAAGCTGACACCGGCACCATCTGTTGTGGGTCGGGCAGCAAGCACCTGATGGACTGCTCTTGATTGAGTTGTACTCACAAGTTTGAAGTAGTTAATCCAATATATATACTTGGTAGTCTTATCGAACCAACTTTGTATAACTAACTATACCGTACGCCAAACCAGCTTCCTTTCACGCGCCACTTCTTAGAAAGACATATTACGATAATGTTCGAATGCCGACTCGACATGTCTCAGGGTCAACTTCAGTTTCCCGCATGCACATCATGTAATAGGCCGATTACGCCTGGAGAGAACGCTATCAAGTTTTACTGCCCAGAATGTGGGGAAGTTCTCATCTGGCGTTGTGAGAAGTGTAGAAAATTCTCTAGAGAGTATAAGTGCGTTAACTGCGGCTTCGAAGGACCGTAGGGAAGGCGTTTTTATTGGGTTCACTTCTCTTCCGCATGAAGATTTTGCCTTCTGAAACAGGGGTAAACCTCGATTCTCTTGTAAAGACTGTACAATCGAAGCTTCCATCAGAGATGCAGGTGAAGACTAGTCGCAAGGAGCCTATCGCCTTCGGCTTGGAAGCTTTGCTGCTAGACATTACTACACCTGACGAGGAAGGCATGAGCGACAAGCTTGAGAAAACTTTGGGTGCAATCGATTCTGTTGGCAACATAGAGATGGTTGGCGTAAGCAGGCTTTCCACCAGCCTCAAAATAAAGTAACGCTTTTACCTGAAAAATTGTATCTCCCTGTTAATCTGACCGTTAGTGGACAGAAATGAGTAGGCAGAAGAAAACAGTAGCGATTCAGCTCAAGGTTTCCGAGGCCCAGCAGAGGGACGTAGGTAAAGGGCGGGCCCGACTGGACATCGATACTATGAATGCTCTTGATTTGAGGACGGGTAGCGTAATTGAGCTGATCGGGAAGCAAGTTACCGCTGCGGTTGCTTGGCCTGCGGATCAAGAGGACAGAGGAAGGAACATCATTAGGATTGATGGGCAGACGCGTAAGAATGCCGGTGTCTCTGTCAACGAGTATGTTACCGCGAAGAAGACTGACGCTAAGGCTGCTAAGAGCGTGAGTTTTGCTCCTTTAGGGGGAAGGCTGGTTGTTGACAAAGAGTTTGCTGAGTTTGTGAAGAACCGTTTGAAGGGGTTTCCATTAGTGGAGGGCGATGATATTTCTGTTACCATTCTAGGCACGATCATTCAGTTCAGGGTTCACAAGGTCAAACCGAAGGCTATAACTAGGATAGAGCAATCCACCAGAGTTTCTATTCTGCCTGAGCCCGTGGCTGAGAAGAAGCTCGGCCCGAGAGCTACATATGAGGAGATAGGTGGGTTAAGAGAGCAGATCAATCGGCTCCGCGAAATCGTGGAGCTGCCTTTGCGGCATCCCGAAGTGTTCAAGCGCTTGGGAATCGAGGCGCCTAGCGGTATTTTGCTTTATGGTCCTCCTGGCTGCGGCAAGACTCTGCTGGCTAGAGCCTTGGCTAGTGAAACTGAGGCCAATATCTACGCGATCAACGGCCCGGAGATCATGAACAAGTATTATGGTGAAACAGAGTCCAAACTGAGAGAAATCTTCAAGGAGGCCAAGGAGAATTCTCCCAGCATAATCTTCATCGATGAAATCGACGCCATTGCTCCTAAGAGGGAGGAAGTCTTCGGAGATGTGGAGAAGAGGGTTGTGGCTCAGCTCTTGGCTTTGATGGACGGTTTGTCTGAGAGGGGAAGCGTGATCGTCATGGGAGCTACGAACAGGCCTGAAGGATTGGATCCTGCTTTGAGGAGGCCTGGCAGGTTTGACAGGGAAGTGGAGATCGGAGTGCCCAATGCTGATGGCAGGAATGAGATACTGCAGATTCATACAAGGGGTATGCCCTTGGCGAAGGATGTTGACGTTAAGATGCTTGCAGATGAGCTTTATGGCTATACTGGGGCGGACATTAGGGCTCTTTGCAGAGAGGCTGCGTTGAGGGCCCTGAGGGGGTTTCTACCTGATTTAGATATTGAAGGGGAGAGTATTCCACCAGAGATCTTGGAGAAGATGACTATTTCTATCCAGGATTTCCGTGAAAGCTTTAAAGAAATTGTTCCGACTGCGCTCAGAGAGTTTTACACGGAGAAGCCTAATGTTAGGTGGAGTGATATTGGCGGTCTTGAAGATGTGAAGAGGGTTCTTCAGGAGAACGCGATTCGCGCTCTTAAGACTCCTAGCGATTTCTCCAAGATGGGAATCAAGCCTCCACGCGGTATTTTGCTTTATGGTCCTCCTGGCTGCGGCAAGACTCTGCTAGCTAGGGCTATTGCGTCTGAGAGTGGGGGCAACTGTATTACTGTTCGGGGGCCTGAAGTGCTTTCTAAGTGGGTGGGTGAGTCTGAGAGGGCGATCAGAGATATTTTCCGGAAGGCTAAGACTTCTGTTCCCTGCATTGTGTTTTTTGATGAAGTTGACTCTTTGGCTAAGAGTAGGGCTCTGGGTTATGATGATTCGGGTGTGAATGATAGGGTTTTGAGTCAGATGCTGACGGAGATTGACAGCATTTATGCAGTGGGAGAGTTGTTTGTGATAGGGGCTACGAATCGGCCTGATCTGATTGACTTCAGTTTACTGAGGCCGGGCAGGTTGGATTTGCAGGTGTATGTTCCTCCTCCTGAAGATAAGGCTAGGCTTGAGATTCTGCGGATCGTTACTGCTAGGATGCCTCTGGATGCTTCTGTTTCGCTGGAGAGCATTGTCGTTGCCACTAAGGGTTATTCTGGTGCTGATCTTGAGGCTGTTTGCAGGGCTGCGGCTGTAGCTGCTCTGAGGAAAGGTAGTGAGAAAAGTGTTGTTCGGGCCGGGGATTTTGAGGAGGCTTTGAGGCAGGTTAAGCCTTCTATCAGCAAAGAGGTGGATGCGTGGTATAGGTCTCTTTATGAGAAGATGGCTAGTGGTGTGTATAGGAGTGGGGAGAAGGGTTTCTACGGATAGTCCTGGCAAAGCCTGCTAGGCGAGCATAATATATACTGGCTTTTTGTGTCTAGGTGTGACGCGTTTTCTGCGTATTCAGCGTTTGATGTAGCTTGAAGATTCCTTTAAGGAATACTGTGTATGAGAAGGTGAAGCAACAGAAGAATATCGTGGATACTGATCTGTTGGCTGATTTGAATCGGAATGGCCATGAGATTACTTTCAAGGAGCTGAATAAAGTGCTTTTCCACTTGGAGATTTTGGGGTTGATTTCGGTGCGTTGGGTGGGTAAGGATAAGAGGCGTGTTGAAGTGGTTGAGAAGCCTGTTTCTGAGGCTGAGCGGTCTCAGGGCTTGGAACAGCAGCATTAGGCTCTAGTCTTCTTGTGCTGCCTTCTTCAATTCTTCCAGTAGTTTTTCGCTGACGCCTAAGTGTAGTCTTATGGGAGAAGATGGTGAGACGGCTATGGTTATACCATCTATTTCCGCTAGGGCGAACTGGTGTTCTTTGATCATCGAGAGGTAATGTTCCGCTTCTTTTCGTGGTAGGATTGATGCCAGTGGTTGTTTTGATGTAGAGAGTATGTAGATGCCGCTTTCCGAGATTTCTCGGCGGAATGCTTCTTTTTTGATGGGAGGTAGTTTTCCGATGCTTTTTATCTTCTGGTAGATTTCTTCGGGAGTCTGCTGTGGGGCCGAGAGTTCAGGTATGCGGTAGGGTTTGATCTGTTTGGAGCCGCACACAGGGCATTTCGACGGAGGTTTTAGTTGATCAGTGCTAAGGTGAGTGTAGGTACAGCGCATACATTTCCAGTCTGCCATCGGTTCTGCCAGCTGGAAGAAGTGTTATCAATAGGAGTTAACAGTTTCCATCGTTCAAGGGTTAAATGTTTAAGGCAGTATTGTCTTTTGAATAGTTTAGAGGTCGGTTCCAGAGATGGGCGTAGATCTTAAGGGACTTGTGGAGCCGACTAAGTTGTCTTTAGAGAGGCTTTCAGGGAGGGTTCTTGCTGTTGACGCTTACAATGCGTTGTATCAGTTTTTGGCTGTGATTAGGGGTGAGACGGGTGAGCCTTTGATGGATAGGCATAGTCGTGTGACTAGTCATCTTAGCGGCTTGTTTTACAGGAATATGAATTTGTTGGCTTTGGGTATTAGGCCGATTTACATTCTTGATGGTAAGCCTCCGAGTTTGAAGAAGGTTGAGATTGAGAGGAGGAAGGTTGTGAAGGAGGCTGCTACGGTTAGGTATGCTGAGGCTCTTGCTAAGGGTGATTTTGCGGGGGCGAGGAAGTATGCTCAGGCTACTAGTGTGGTTAAGGATTACATGGTTGATGACACTAAGAGGATTTTGGATTTGCTGGGTGTCCCGTGGGTGTTGGCTCCTTCTGAGGGTGAGGCTACTGCTGCTCATTTGACTAAGACTTTTTTGGCTTTGGTTATTAGGCCGATTTACAATCATGATGGTAAGCCTCCGATTTAGAAGAAGGTTGATATTGAGACCATGAAGGTTGTGACGGAGGCTGCTACGGTTAGGTATGCTGAGGCT
>JACQRY010000149.1 GCA_016206275.1 Nitrososphaerota archaeon | reverse complement strand
TTAGAGGGGTATTTCGGATCTTGTGAAGGGTTTTGGAGACGCCATGGAAGAATACTCGTTGGAGATTGTCGGTGGGGACACGAATGAGTGTGATGATCTCGTTGTTGACTGCTGTATGCTGGGGTTCGCCCAGAACGTTGTGCCTAGGAGTGGAGCGAAGATCGGTGATGCCGTCTTTGTCTCTGGTCTCTTCGGTCTCCAGCCTTCGGGCATTAGAATATTGACGCAAAACGCATCAGCTCAACCAGCTTTCCGAAAAAAAGCGGTCAACTCTGTCTTCCACCCTACGGCGAAGCTGAAGCTGGGTGTAGCTCTTGCTGAGGCAGGTCTGATGAATTCGTCAATAGATTCCAGCGATGGTCTAGCAATCTCGCTCCATGAGATCGCTGAGAAAAGCAAAGCGCAGATCGAAGTGGATAGGGTTCCCTATGCTTCTGGAGTAGGAGAATTTGCGCGATCTGAGGGCGTATCGCCGGTAGATCTCGTGTTTTACGGCGGCGAGGAATATGAGATTGTAGGCACCACGGCAAAAAGGAGTTTTCGTAGAGCTCAACGCATCGCGGAAGGACTAGGTTTCAGCCTCACGGCCATAGGTAAAGTAGTCGGAGGGAAACCCGGAGTCACTCTCAATGAGTATGGGAGAAGAACCAAGATCAAGAGGAAAGGCTGGATACATCTCGCCTAGCCGTTTTTGGCGGCCCTCCTAAGAACTGGAAGATACTGGTCGAAGAGCCTGTCCAGCTCTGCTTTGCTCTCTGCTTCCCCGAAGATCCTTATTACAGGCTCGGTGCCGCTGGGCCGCATCAGAAGCCATGCCTTCTTTCCCGACCATATCTTCAAACCGTCTATACGTTCCACCTTGCCAGAGACCTTCTTCTCTAAAGCCTTCATTACACCTTGCACTTTGCTGCGTGGACACTCAATCTTCTCTTTACGTTGATGGAAGGTTGGCAGCGAAGCTAAGAGTTTTGATAGTGGCTGCCTATGTTCAGCCAAGAAGGACAGCATTAGAGCAGTGCTCATAGCCCCGTCTCGCGTAGGTATATGCGGCGCGTAACAGCAGCCTCCGTTCTCCTCTAAGCCGAATACAGCATTCCTTTTGATCATCTCTCTTGATACGTCAACGCTTCCCACCTTTGTGCGGATAACTTTGGAACCATGTTTCTCAGCCACATGGTCTATGACTTGGGAAGTGCTGACTGTTGTGATCACTTTCCCCCCACGGTGTTTTGAAAGAACATGATCGGTAAGCAGTGCTCCGGTGCGATCACCCCATTGGACAACTCCCTTGTCGTCGCAGAATACGCTTCTATCCCCGTCGCCGTCGTAGCCGACGCCCAGATCTGCTCGGGTAGCCTTCACTGCGGCGGCTAGACTCTGCAGAGTTTCAGGTGTGGGTTCAGCTCCTCGGCCGGGAAAGTCGCCATCCACCTGACCGTTCAGGGATATGACTTTGCACCCCAATTTTTCCAGTAGGTAGGGTGCAGCTACCGCCTGGGCTCCATTACCTAGGTCTACTACTATCTTGAAGGCTCGCCTCTTTATCGCGTCGGCATCTACCTTCTTCGATATTCCTTGCAGGTAATTGGAAATTGCCTTGGTTTCGGAGTAGGCTTCTCCGACTGTATTCCAGTCTGCTTCCCTATACTTCTTCCTGTAGTAGATCTCTTCGATCTCTGATTCTTGTTGGCGGGAAACCTCGACGCCATCGGCACCCATGACTTTTACCCCGTTGTACTGGGATGGGTTGTGTGAAGCAGTGATCATTATGCCGCCCTTGTAGCCTAGGGTTCTGACCGCGAATTGAAGAGCAGGGGTAGGGAGGAGTCCTGCATCGTAAACGTCCAAGCCTACGCTGAGAACTCCTGATGTGACAGCCTTCGACAACGTTGGGCTGGAGTTTCTGCCGTCGTAGCCTATGAGGATCGGGGCTTTTTTGAAGAAGGTGCCTATTGCCTGAGCTATTTCGATGAAGAATTCGAGGGTGTAGTCTTTTCCGGGTATTCCTCTGATCCCGTTGGTTCCGAAGAGCTTGGGTTTACCAGTCAAGAGGTTTCATTTACCCTCTCTGCATATTTGATTGGCAACTAAAAAAAGTTGCATATGGGCATTTTGATAGTCTGTGCTTGTTTTTGGAGGGGTGTGGGGGCTGGTTACTAAGAAAGATGACGTTCCTGTGTACGCGGGGGAAAAAATTCAGCTGATTTCGGCAAGAATCCCATTTCACTTAGAGAATTGTTGTCGGATGCGTTTGAACGATATAAACCCATGCTCAGAATTCCAAAGAAGGCCGTGTCTGACAACAAGAGTTTCGTCAAGACATAATTCGGAAGTTTGGTGTCTATGCTGGTGTGGGTTGTGTTACTTATAGGCAATGCGAAGGGGGATGAGAAGGTTTGCTGGCCTGTGAGGGAAGGCTTTGTGGGGCTTGGTCGTTGGGTTGTTCAATGGTTTGCGGGATTAGCTCCGGCGTATTATTGACCTAGGGGGGAGTCTAAAAAGAATTGTATAGTGTTGATTTAGTTCAAGTCTACAATCAATGAATTGTTGGTTTCCGGTCGGTGCTGCTATAGTGATGGAGAAGTTTTGTGGAGATGACAATTCTTTCTTTGGAGCTATTCGGTGGCGGGACATGATGGTTTGATTTATGCTGGTGTCGAAAACGGTTTGGAGCGGTATATACCCACGGGAAGGATGGCATAGGAGCCCGTTAAGGCGATTTTTCACTCATCCAAGCCATTATTCAGATCGGATCAATGTTGGCGCTGCGTCGAACTGGTCTGGGCGCAACTGTCAAATTGTAGCCTCTTTGATGCAGATTCGGCGGGCTCGTAGCTCAGTATGGACAGACCTTTCATCGAAAAGGATCTACAGCACCGGCCCTCTAAGCCGGTGGTCGTGGGTTCAAATCCCACCGGGCCCGCTTAATCCCGCTACACCTCTTACAGATAGAGCGCTTCAGCCAAACTCTCAGGGTTTGAGCGGTAACCTGATCTCTGATTCCAATAGCTCAATTCCTCTGACAGCCTCCTGTTTCTCCAGAAGAACATACTCTGCATGAGCCCAACCCAGCGGGCACGCCCACCTAACATGATCGGGGATTTTCGTGTTGAAGCTGCTCGCTTCCGCTTTACCGATTCCCCGAAGTATTCTTTCACTAAACTCTCTTTCATTCTCCTTCCAAGCAAGGTAGCCGCTCATGGAGGACACTCTCTCTGGAATGAACATCTCATCACCCGCTGCCTTTCCTACAAAGCTCAGGCATTCTTCTGCCTCTTCCATCATTCCCAGGCGTCTGTAGAACTTACATGCCAATATTGTGAATATGGGCCAAGAGTCCTCG
>JACQRY010000139.1 GCA_016206275.1 Nitrososphaerota archaeon | reverse complement strand
CCGCCATGAAGCTCTCGTAAGAAGAAGGCAGGTGGATGTCTCACCAAAACCAAGTTATGAGGCTCTAAAGTTTCATCGGAAAGTATTCTCACAGTGCCTCTCGAAATCAGAGACTGGTTCTCGAGCTCGAAACCGTTCTCAAGATCCACTTGGTCTAGAAAACGCTTCTGAAGCCGCACTAGATAAGATGAAGAGAAGCCTTGCCCCCGAACCTCCAGCGTCCATCGCCCGGGAGGATCTGCACTGCTAAAAGTGTAGATAGGCGTAGGTCTCCTGTCAACAAGCACTGATGCGATAATCCTGCCTCTTGGATCAAGCAAATTGGCTCTTGAAGGTTCTAACGTGTAGAGCCAGAGTGGTTCGCCAGACATGAATACTGGTGCTCCGTAGACCTCGGCGTCGTAGAGCTCGAAGGGTGTAAACCCGATCTGTACTTCTGGGTCTTGTGCTTCGGCTTCAAGTGTCGACAGGGATACAAGTAGAATGGTAAGAGCAATAAGCAGCAAGATGTGTCTCAATCTGTCCTCGCCTTTTTTTCCGCCCAGATAAGAGATAGTGAAGCTGCAGCCACTCCAATCGCCAGCGCGATGTTGCTTGATGCTGGAGACTGGAGCAAACTGCCAGCTAAGAACACAAAGAGGTAGGATAAGATTGCGGCAACTAGAAGGCTGCTCCCTATGTACTGTAGGCTAAGTCTTCCGCGGATCATTTCTGCGAGATCCTTGTCGAAGCCTTCCCGTGGTTCACCGCTTGAAGAGAGCCTTTGATAGAGGTAGAGGGCAGAGACTATCGATAACGCTGTGAGGAAGATTAGGTGTGAAGCACCTATGACTGAGTTTGTAATTGTGAAGTAGGGAGTTGTTGTGGAAGAGCCAGCGAAGGTCTGCAGAAGCAAAGTGACTGATGTGACCACGCTCGCCAAGATTCTTACTCCTAGCGTCGTTATATCAAGGGTTGTCACAGATCCTAGACCTAGCAAGGCTTGGCTCAGTAAGGCAATCATAACGTAGTTGGCAAGCGTAAGGAATACCGGTGCAGTGACACCGCCCTTAAGCTTAGTGACCACTTCAGATTGGTAGAAGAATATGATTAGTGGAGCAACTACAACTATTGTTGTAAGGCCTGTAAAGTAGAGATTAATGCTTGTCATGATATGTTCTGGAGCCAAGAAGACGAGGACAGGGACGGCTAGAGAAGGAACAACCATAAGGATCATTATGGAAGAGAAGAAAAGAACTTCGTAGATCTTCACGTCGATGAGTCTTCCTCTCAGCCCTTGAATCGCTATCAAAGAGAAACCTAGCCCGACAAAAATGGATGCCAACCCACCGTTAAGCAACGTTTCAAGGAGAAGTAGGAGGAATACGTCGTAACCGGTCAGCCAAGCAAGATGAATGTAGGGAAGCGAGAATCCTAGTATGAACGCAATTTGAATCAACTTCTGGCCTATCCTCTTCATCTCCGAATCACCCGTTTACTCTCCAAGAAAGTTTCCACAGCAACATCAGCAAGATCATCAGAGCCACACATACGCACCGGAATGCTGGAAGCCAGTAGCCTATCAGCAACCTTACCTTGATGGATATGCTCCCTTTCTCTAAGAGTATTGAGCGCCCAGAAGCCTTCTTTTGCAGGTCCCTGACTGTCATCGAAGAATTTTGACGTGTCAAGCAAAAGGACTCTAAGGGCAAACTTTGTGAGCATCAATCGTACTAGAGGAGCAGGCTCGATTTCTGCTGGATACGGGGAATCAACTAGGAATATTGCTAGGCCTGGTTTTCCACGCATTCGCATAACAGACCTCAGAAGAGCCTCCAAATCATCGTTGGAGTGGAACCCCATGTTATACATCTGTTGGCTGAGACGAAAAGCTGAACCAGACACTATCTTTGCAACGCCTTTCTGATAGAAGGCGATGGAGGCTTTGTGACCAGCTCTACTGACTTCCCTAGCTAAGGCAAGCGCTGCCTCCACAGCCTTATCGAGCATTCTGCTTCCTTTCTCCCCGTCAGCCATAGTCTTTCTATTTGCAATAATAATAACTACGTCAGCATCTACTTCTTCCTCCAATTCTTTGGTCATAGGAGTGGCTGTAGGAGACTTTGCCATAGCCTTCCAAGCAATCAGCCTGTGATCATCGCCGGGAAAATATTCTCTCATACCGGCGAATTCTGACAGAAATCTTCTTCGCCAAACAACTCTTCCCATTGACTTGTAAAATAGGCGTTTTCCTCTTCTATTTCGCCTCACAACGTGACGTAGAGTTGGATACACTCTGACCAAACTCTTCAAGTTGAAGATACGCTTTGTCCATAACAAGCCAAGTCTATCAAACATCCTCACCTCTACTTCCCCAAACTCTGCGTCACCCATCTCAACTGCCTCTACACTATACCTGAGTGATGCATCTGTCCAAGGCTTTACCACACCAATAGTTGAGCCACCGGCCAAAAGATCAAGGTTCTCTGGGAGAGAATCGTTTATCATCATTGGTCCCAGAGACCTCGAATCCTTATTTGTCAACATAAGATCATAGCTAAACCCGTCGCCCACCAAGACAGAGTCAGCACTTACTTTACGGGTTAACTCCAATTTATCAAACGCATTTGCAGCAAGTCTGAATAAGGCAAAGTTGATGGACAGTAACACTAGTAGGAGCAGAGCTGTTATCACAAAGGGATAGCTAAGAGTGAAGCTGCTGGACAGGGTGAAGAAGAGTACTGAAGTGATAGCCGCATATCCTCTTCGCGTAAGCATCGTAGCTACCTCGGCGGCTCAATTGAAATGAGTACGTCGGTGACGACTCCTTCGATTTGCTCGTAGTTTGACGGAAATGCGGTAGTCTTTGCCTTCAATATGAATTCAGGGTTCAGAATTAACCTGTGGTTAAGCAGATGGAAAGCCAGTTCCTTTACATCGTCAGGAATGACATAGCTTCGTCCTTTGACAGCTGCTAAGCTGCGTGATGCTTGGAGGAGTTGAACAGACGCGCGAGGACTGCCACCAAGGAGCAGTCTATCCCTGTCGTCTCTTGTCGACTCCACTATGGAAACGATATAGTCCAGCACATCTTTAGATACTTCCAATTGGCTCTTGACTATGCTTCTAGCGGCCAAGATTTCCGAAGCTTCGGCTACTTGAATCACAGAGGATATTTCGACGTTCTCCATGGTTTTGGCTAAGACTTCTACTTCTTCGGTGTGGGACGAAACTTGAACTAGCAGTCTGAACATGAACCGGTCTAGCTGAGCCTCCGGAAGCGGATAAGTCCCCTCCAATTCCAAGGGGTTTTGGGTGGCTAGAACCATGAAGGGTTCTTCAAGGATTTTCGTGGCGCCTTCAATAGTGACCTGCCTTTCCTGCATCGCTTCCAGCAATGCTGACTGGGTTTTTGGTGTTGCGCGGTTAATCTCGTCGGCGAGAATCATGTTTGCGAAGACAGGGCCTCTGCGGAAGTCGAATTGTCTGGTCTTAGGGTTGAAGACGAAGGTTCCAGTAATATCCGAAGGAAGCATGTCGGGGGTGAACTGAATGCGTTTGAAGGTCAGGCCAAGACACTTGGAGAAGGCTCTGGCAATCAGCGTTTTAGCGACTCCGGGCACGCCTTCCAGCAACACGTGGCCTTCAGCTAATAGAGCCACCATGAGTAGGCGGACCACATCCTCTTTGCCCACTACAACCTTAGAGACCTCGGTACTGACCCTCACGTAGAGCTCTCTGGGCTCCAATTAGATCCCCTTCTCCTCTAGTATGCGAGTTATTTCTTCATACTCAGAATATGCTGAAGCAAAGATATCCTTGCCGACGGTTTTCTGGTTCAGTAGAGTTGAAATCCTGTCTCTAAGTCGATTGGCTCTTCTCCTGGAGTCGCCGGAGAGCTTTGAACTAGGAAGCAGCTTACTGTCCAGAATTGTAACCATGGCCCCTAATGAGCCTTTGAAATTGGGTTGAGCAGCTCTGAGCTCATAAATCGACGTAGCGTACAGGCTTCCACTGGATGAGCGTTGAGAAGCATTGACTTCCAAGTAACGATTACTGACATTCCTACGTGAATAGAAGAGCAAGCCCACGACCAGCAATGCGAGAAAAACAGTGAACAAAACCTCTATCATGGTTGACCCACATCCTCCTTGGACGAGCTAACAGGCTTCAGCTGCGAAGACAAGTCCACGATAATCCTCTTCGCATGATCCAGCTCTGACTCTCCAACTGGTTCAGCGCTGAACTTGGCTTTCTCGTATAGCAAGTAGAGTTGCCTGAGCTGGGAGGCATTAGATCCAAGACCACGGCTCCACATCAGACGCTCGACAACTTCATGTTCAGTCAGCTCTTTCTTCAACTTGACGCTTGCTGATGCTGCCAGATCTCTTCTGATGGACTGATAAACTGAGATTATACCTAGGCGCCACTCTTTTTTCTGGCGAGCATCCTCCAGCTCCTTCAACACCTCCTCTGCCCTGCTGAGGGAGATTAGTGATAGATTGCGTCTTACAGGATGACGCCGAAAGAGAGGTTTGAACAGGTCACTGGACGCTGCGAATGGGGCTACCAAACCTAAGACTGCTACAGCCGCCAAGGAAAACATGGTAGCATAAATCCCCTGCCAAATCCTATAGTCCAAAGCTGCGTAGGGTAATACTAGGATTATCTCCAAGGCCTAGTCGCCTCCCTTACCGTTACCCAGTAAGCCGTATAATCAACTCCCGTCTTTGGGTCCATTTGCGTCAGCAGCACCTCATTCGCTAGGCTCAATTGTACCCACTGATTACCATCAGACTGTAAACCACCCTTCACATCTAAGAGGAAATTAGGGTCTGGTTCGATGGCAGTCTGAATAGTCGGCCCCACGTTCACTACGACGGGAAGCCTTTCTTCTTCACTAGGGAAATAAACGTCAATAATGTCCCCAGGCCCCAGCTCCCTTACCGCATACCGATCCGTAAACACTAATGTGATTGGCTCTAAAATACGTCTACTAACCGTCCAGTCCAGTTCAACAATACTTCTTGTGAGGGGTAGATCGATTGTTACATTGCTTCCAAATAACTGGTATCTGAAGTTTATGATGTAGGAGCCTGCTGGAAGAAAGAAGTTTATTCGCCCTCTGTTGTCAGTGATTCCATCGGTTATCAAAGTTAGATTCGACTTTTCAGTACCCAAGTATCCGTAAACATACACAGGCAGCCCGACCAGTCTGAAACTGCGCTCAGCATTAGAGTCGACGAAACGTGCACTAATAGCCAAGAGATCCAAGCCTTCTCGCTGCGAATCCCCTGAGGCATTACCGAAACCCTGAGGCCCAGCATCAGCAGGCTGATTTGAAAGGGCGCTTAGGCTCTGCATGGAGAACAGTATGAAGAAGAAGGTAGACGCTATGAGGATTGCTCCAAGTCCCCTTGACTTAGTGCCTTCTATTTGCAACAGCTTACGGACTTATACCTCGACACCGCGCCATTTAAGTCTGATTTCGATAGACTGGTGTTAAGCAGAGAAGGGCTTTCCTAAAGTTTAATTCTACACCTGCTCTGCATGAGCCTTGACATGGCTGGCACTGAGGGCTACACTGGGCGCACCCTGGTCCTTCTTCAGAAATATCCTGTGAGAGTAGGCGACTTCATAGCTGTGAAAACACGTGAAAGCATCTTGGAAGGAACATTGATGACAAGATATGATTATGCTGATGATCAGCATATTGTTGTAAAGCTCCGCAACGGCTACAACATTGGCATCAACATTGATCGCATAGTCAAGATCTCACGTATCTCGGAAGGCTCCAAGCCAAGCTTCCCTACTCCTCCTAAGCGGCCCTCTACAAGTAATCTTCCTAAAGTGACGATAATAAGCACTGGTGGAACCATTGCAAGCAAGGTTGACTACAGAACTGGTGGAGTGTACCCTGCACTAACAGTAGAAGAGCTACTCTCATCGGTACCTGAGCTTTCAAGCATCGCAAACATCGATTCTGAAGTGCTCTTCAGCCTTTACAGTGAAAACATGGCTTCAGAACAATGGTCTCCCTTAGCGTTGAAAATAGCTGAAAAAATAAATGATGGCGCTAGGGGAGTCGTCGTCACTCATGGAACAGATACTATGGGATACACTGCGGCTGCTCTAAGCTTTGCGCTAAACGATTGTCCAATTCCCGTAGTCCTTGTAGGTTCGCAACGCTCATCTGACAGGCCGTCTTCGGACGCAGCGGCAAACCTTCTTGCAGCAACTCTGACAGCTGCGAACGCAGATTTTTCTGGAGTATACGTGTCTATGCATCATGGGCCTAGCGATGATACTATCGCTATTCATCGTGGTACTAAGGCTAGGAAAAACCATACTAGCAGGAGAGATGCCTTAGAATCTGTTAACACGTCTTATGCTGCACTAGTAAAGAATGGAGGCATATCAAACGTAGCCAGAGATCTTCCTCCAAGACGGAATGGAGCAACAGTCCCCCCCAAACCTAGTTTTGAAAAACGCGTTTCTCTAATCAAGTTTCACCCCGACTTCGACCCGGAGATAATTGCCCATCTGGTTTCCAGAGGAATAAGAGGCATTGTTCTGGAAGGAACAGGATTGGGGCATGTCGCTTCAAACTGCCAAGACTTGATCAAAAAAGCGGTAGAGAGTGGCGTAATTATTGGTATGACCTCGCAATGCATCTGGGGCAGTGTAAGAATGACGGTTTACGACACTGGGCGAGACCTGCTAGCAGTCGGAGTTATCCCTTTGAGCGACATGCTGCCTGAAACTGCCTTAGTGAAGATGATGTGGGTTCTTGCCAATGCCAGTAGCAGGAATGAGGCATTGAGACTGATGAATGAAAATCTGGTAGGCGAATATGCTTCCAGGAGACTCTTAGAGGAGAACAACGTTTGAGTATAGACTATGAAAAGATTGGGTTGAAGGTAGGCCTAGAAATACATCAGCAGCTAGCGACGCAAAGAAAACTGTTCTGCAGCTGCCCCCTGCCTATTGAAGCAAGAGCTGAGCATAGATTCATGAGGCGGCTGAGAGTGACTCAAAGCGAGATGGGGGAAGTTGATCCCGCCGCGTTATTCGAGTTTAGGCGGGGCACTGCTATTATCTACGAGTCATCAGACAAAGATTCATGTCTTGTCGAGGCTGATGAAGAGCCACCGCAAGATCTGAATGTAGAAGCGGTGGAGATAGCTCTAATAATTGCTTTGGCTCTCGATTCCACTCCTGTTGATGAGCTGCATGTCATGAGGAAGATCGTGATTGATGGATCTAATACTACTGGCTTTCAGCGCACCCTTGTAGTTGCTTTGGACGGCGAGTTGAAGACCAAGAGTCAAAGCGTTCCTGTGCAAACGGTGTGCCTCGAAGAAGATGCTGCGAGACTCATAGAGGAACGAGCAGGAAAAAAGGTGTTTTCTCTAGGCCGGCTCTGCGTTCCTCTTGTTGAGGTTTCTCTTGCTCCTGTCAAAGCTGAACCTGAAGATGTCAAGGAAATTGCCTTAGCACTAGGTAGATTGATGAGGACAACTGGAAGGGTAGCCAGAGGTCTGGGCACTATCAGGCAGGACGTCAATGTGTCTG
>JACQRY010000143.1 GCA_016206275.1 Nitrososphaerota archaeon | reverse complement strand
TCTCACCGACCTCTTCACTAGTCTTATGAATAGCAGGAAAAACCAAGTGAAACGGTTTCTCACCAGCGATCTGAATTATCCTTTCACCCAGATCCGTTTCCACAACTCTGTAACCAGCATGCTCCAAAGGCTCGTTGAAACGAATCTCCTCGGTAGTCAACGACTTCGATTTGGCAACGATCTTGGCTCCATGCCTTTTGGCAATATCTATCACATAGTTCATGGCTTCACCAGCACCCTTAGCGACAAACACATGGGCACCCTTCTCCCTGGCTTTCACGGTGAACTCTTCTAGAAGTGGTTCAAGATTGGTTATACTGTTCTGCTTCATCTCCTTGGTTCGCATTCTGAAGGCTTGGAAATCCTCGTACTCCTGCATCGTTTTGGCGCGATTATCTCGTCCACGCTTCATAGCCACGTAAAGGGCTTCGACCCGCTTCTTGCGTTGAAGAGCATCCCTCAGTTTATCCACAAGAGGACGATAAGTCTCCAACCCCATGGTCAACTTTCACCGAAAACGATCACATGAAGCTGATGGGGCCCATGAACCCCCATGACTAGCTTAAGCTCAACATCCGCTGTGCGACTGGGGCCAGAAATGAAGGTTACAACAGAAGGCTTCGAAACACCAACACTGTTTCTCACCAGCTCCGCTGAATCCTCAAACCTTTCAACCACGCCAGCACGGCTCAATAGACAAACATGTATTCTGGGTAGAGCAGAAACCAAGCGGTCAACATCATCGTAGGTTACCTCCACTATAGATCCTGTGTCGGCCGAAGCAAATTTGGCCATGGTTACACCTGCGTCAACACTATTGATCGCGCGAGCAACATCAGCTTCAGTCGACTCTAATGGAGATATGTTTCCCCTCTTCACACTCTCCATGATCTTACTATTAACCTCTGGAGGCATGTGGGCCAACACGACTGACTTAACACCCTCACCAATCAGTAACTTAGCTAAAGTTTCAGCAGCTTGGTCAATGGAGCTAGTTTCATAAACTCTGCCACCATGATCCTCAAGCCTTTCTCTAAACAGTGTTATGATACTGCTCTTCCGCAAACACTTAACCGATGAAACCATCCACTGGAGCAGTCTTTAACCTTACACCAAGACAAAGGAGAGCCGTGGTAAGAAAGACGAAAACCCCTGTACGGATCCTTCTCTTCGAAAGCTTGGATGAACATGTATTAAGAGAAGTAATGCTTCTAGCCTCGAGGAGTCTCGACACCAATCTTAGGGTCTTAAGTAATGCTGACTGTAATGCTGGATTTGACTCTGCGCGAGGTCAGTGGAGCGCTGATGTGGTAATAGAAAAATGCTTGGCAGAGTATTCGCCGTCTCCAGATTTTCTAATGGGTTTGACTAGCAGAGACCTCTATGTGCCTTCATTGAACTTTGTCTTCGGCTTGGCGAGGGTCGAGGTTGGTTCGGCTATAGTGTCGTGGCATCGCTTGAGGACTGATCAAGAAGACATTCTGATTCAAAGAATAGCCAAAGAAGTGGTTCATGAAGTGGGCCATCTAAAAGGGCTGCTCCACTGCCGGAATAACACATGCGTTATGGCATTTTCAAACGAATTGTCCGACACCGATAGGAAGTGTGTGCAGTTCTGTGACTTGTGCAGACGTTTACGATCCTAGGTTCTAAGTGGGCTTGTAGCGAAGTATTGCACCTATGCCGCCGAAGCTCTTCAACATCACTCCCTCCTCAGTCTTCGATGAGATAACTTCGATTTTGACTCCTGACTCCAATCCCTTAGAAGCAAGATAGTCGACGACATCCTCCTCAAATGTCTCATACTCTGTGCCTGAACATTGCTTACAGGCTTCACTGATCATTTCCTGCTTCTTCGCTATCAAAACCTCCTTGGACAAGAAGGCCTCCCTTCTGTCACCGCACTTATTGCAGATGACGGAGAGATGCGTCAACCCCAAGTCATCAGCAATAAGCACCGTATCAACACTAGCCTTGGACATACCATTCAGAATATCGTTCAACCCGTAGGCAGCCAACCCGTTTGGAGCATGAACCTCTTGCAGAAATCTCTTCACCAGCTTCTTCTCCTCCATCAGTCTCATGTCCTGTAGGAGCTGATCAGCCTTGTCAAGTGTCTCCCTTACCCCTTCCCGCCCGGCGTAAGAAGTATCCAGCACGCCGAGGAGACCATTCTTCAACCTGTAATCCAAGTAATCACCTTTCAGAAAATCGTCTTTAGTCGGCCCTGGGCCGCCGACGATCAGACCATGGACGCGATAATCATCTAGAAAAGCTTTAGACGCGTGTCTAGCTACTCGGTGGAAGTAGCTTGTCAACTCCATCTCCCTCATCCTCTCAAATCTTCTCGCAGACTGGCCTCCCGCACGATGCTTACCAGAGACACCTGAAGTAATGTTTTCAACGATCTCCATTTTATCCCCGGCAACAATAGCCAAGCCCGCTTCAGATGAATCGACTGATAGTATGCCGACGATCTTCTCCTCCCTCAACATATCCCTCAACGGCTCCACGTTGAAGTGATCGTCACAACGATAGAGAAAGGTTTGAACAGGCTTCGGAGGAGTTATCTCATAAACAAATATAGCTTCACTCCCCGGCCCGTTCGTAGGCAAGGCGCCGCAGAACAATACGATTCCGTTTTCAGGGGTTGTCTTGTAGAGCTTCAACCTCTGCATGCACTTCACCAACGCGTCCTGCACATGGTTACGCGTAGTATCAGACTTTATGTTGGACGCTGTGCCATGCTCCCCTCTAAGAGTGGTGGAGACCTCGTGCAGAGGCTTGCGAGGAGGAACATAGAGCGATACGAGCTCTGTGCCTCGCCCCTTCTTGTTGGAGATCTCGGCCAACAGTTTTCTAGTTTTGTAAATAGCAATAGAGTCTACCTTAGAAACCATGGGTTAACCACCCGTTATCTGAAGTTCGTCAGACCATGATTGAAGCCGGCTGTTGAACCGCCCAAGAGGATTCTAGTTCAAAGAACAGTAATATAAGAATTGAACCCTTACTCTGATACTCAGCGATATGACGAGCCGCGTTCTCGAGATTCATATTTGAAGGGGAGACACACATTTATCCAGAAGAGTATCAGAAATTATTCACTGAAACCTATTTCCAAGATCCTCCGAACCCATCCCAACTACTCAAACTCTTCTGCCCTCCCAACCTCTTCATATCTGAAACTCTTGTTCCTACAAGCCTCACCTTCCTCCCCTTAACAAAAATCTTCGAGGACATCTTCTCCACAGTCCTGAGAAGAACCTCCTTAGAATCGGTGTAAATAGGAAGAGATCTAGAACGGGCCACAGTCTCGAAATCCTCGAACCGTATCTTTACACCCACATTCCTGAACAAGTATTTCCCCATCTGAACCCTCTCATACACATCATCTACGTGTCTACGAAGAGCATCAAGGACAACAGAAAAGTCGTCAACATCCTCACCGAAAGTCCCCTCAGATCCGATAGACCTTCTACCCACATTGCTGTGAAACCCACTTGAATCCAATCCATTAGCGATCCTCCACAAATAGACCCCATGCATACCAAATCTCTCTCTTAGAATATCCGCTGGATACCTAGATAAGCCGCCAACCGTCGATATGCCCATCCTTTCCAGCTCGACACCGATCTTCATCCCTACACCAGGAAGCTTTGCCACAGGCAAAGGAACAAGAAAATCATGAACCTCACTGGGTTCTACTATCAAAAAGCCATTAGGCTTGCACTGCTCAGAAGCGATCTTAGCAACGATCCTGCTGGGCGCAACTCCTATGGAGCACGTTAAGCCCACATGTTTCCAGACTGCCGCCTTGATCTTTTCGGCGACAGGCTCAGCCGAGCCATGTCCCTCAACAAGACTTGAAACATCTAGAAACGCCTCGTCGATACTAACTTGCGCAAAGTGGTCTGCGAATCCCCTTAGAATACTCATTACTTTCCTTGAAGCCCTTCCGTAGACGGGGAACCTAGGCTTCAAGTACACTGCTTGAGGACATAAAGCATAGGCCCTGTAGATGGGCATGGCAGAGCGAACCCCGAAGCTCCTAGCCTCATAAGTGCATGAAAGAACTACACCTCTGCCCTTACTTGCTCTCGGATCCGCGCCGACAACAACTGCTTTCCCTCTTAGAAAAGGATTCATACTAACCTCTACCGAAGCATAGAACGAATCCATGTCAACATGCATCAAAGTCGAAGGCAAGAAACAGGCATATTGACTGCGTACTGGTAGTGGCGATTAAACGCTTCCATTTTTATTTTCGCCGTCTAACAAGAAAAGGCGGCAACAATTGGTTAGTCAAACTAATCTTTAATAGACTTCATCAAAAAACCATATTCCATGGATTTCTCTGTCACTGAAGAACAGGAGCTTCTGGTTCAAACTGCAAAACAATTTGCGTTAAAAGAAATTCGCCCTTGGGTTAGATACATAGACGAGAAAGGCGACTCAGAAGAAGGCCATGCCAAAGCTCGAGAGATTTACAAAAAGGCAGCTCAGCTGGGGCTGACAAGACTCGGCTATTCACCAGAATACGGTGGCGTAGAAGCAGATCCATTAACCATCGGGCTCGTAGCTGAAACATTGGGTAGGTATGGAGGACTGCCTAAACTTGAAAGCGGGGCAGGTCTGTACGGCGCAACAGGCTCAGCCATGGTTCTGGCAAGCGCGGGTAGCGAAGAGCTGAAGAAAGAATGGTTGCCCAAGATCATCGAAGGCGAACGTATCCTAGCCATCGGTTCCACTGAGCCTCACTGCGGCTCAGACGCAGCCCAGATCAAGACAACTGCAGTCAGAAAAGGCGACGAATACGTCATCAACGGTGAAAAACAAATGGTCGGAGGAACAAGGTGGGCTGACGCCTTCATCAGCTACTGCAGAACCTCAGAGGATCGCTATGGCATAACCGCTCTCCTAGTGGAAAACAATAGGCCAGGCATCTCCAAATACCACTTCAAGACTCTAGGTGGCCCGTTCTGGGAGCTGGGCGGACTAGTCTACAAAGATGTTAGAGTACCGGTTTCAAACCGGATCGGTCCAGAAGACAAAGGTTTCGGCTTAGCCATGGGACTCTTTGACTGGATGAGAGCCTTGTCAGGCGCCCAATGCATAGGCATAGCTCAGGGCTCATTAGACGAATCCATCGACTACGTGAAGCAGAGGAATGCCTTTGGTCAGCCTATTGGAAAGTGGGAAGCAGTCCAGTTCCGTATCTCTGAGGCAGCCACGTTGCTGGAGGCCGCTAGGTGGCTCACGTATAGAACCCTTTGGTTAGCTGGGAAAGGTTTGCCTCACAGCAAGGAGTCTTCCATGGTGAAGTGGTGGGTTCCCACAGTAACCTTCAGCATAATCAATGATTGTATTCAGAACAAGGGCGCAACAGGCTACACAACGGACAATCTAGAC
>JACQRY010000138.1 GCA_016206275.1 Nitrososphaerota archaeon | reverse complement strand
TTTCCTACTCTTCTTCGCTATTACCGGAGTATACGTGTCGGCGTCTTTCTCAAGGCTGATGGTCTTCTCAGCTCTTGCCTTCGCTTTTCTAGGAGCGGTCGGCCTTTCAGAGGTTCTGAAAGCAGTGGTCAAGCCAAGCGGAGCCACTGTTGTTAGACGAAAAGCGGTGTCACGAGGGGAGAGGCCTGAGGCTAAAGTCTTCTTCAGTGCCGTCATGATTGTCCTCTTAGCCTTCCCAATGGTCTATCCGCCGCAGGGGAACTGGCTTGACTCCAGCAAGTTACCGGTGAGCATAGCTTCATCAAGCCTTGGCTTCCGAGCTAATATTCCGGATTGGCTTGAAGCTTTGAAATGGATTCGTGAAAACACTCCTCCTGACGCTGTGATAGCTGCTTGGTGGGACTACGGTTACTGGATCACAGTTATGGGCAACAGAACAACCCTTGCTGATAACGCCACAATAAATCAGACTAGGATAGCTCAGCTGGGCAGAATGTTCATGTCCAATGAGGTGAATGCCAGCAGGATTATCAGCTCATTGGGCGCTGATTACATTGTTGTCTTTATGGGAGGCATAAGAGTTCAGGATCAAGCCTCCGGCCGCTCCTTTACCATCTGGGTTATTCCAGGTAGTGGGCAACCTATCGGCGGAGACGAGTCTAAGAAGCAGTGGTTCATCAGAATAGGCGGATTAAACCTAGGAGACTTCGTGGAGTCAGACGGTTTGACACCGAAGCCGAATTTCTGGGAGGATACCTTGCTTGGCAGAATGTTTCCAGTTACGGTAGTCGGATACGCCGTAGAGGACCGATTCAGTCCAACTTATCAGGATAATTCGGTTGTAGCGTTTGAGTGCAACGTGAAGTATCCCACGGATCTCCCGACTGGTTCTGATTGTCCTGTCACTCCGGAGAGCCAGTTCTTGAAACTTGTTTACGCCTCTCCGAGTACCTTCGATACTTCTAGGCAGGTAGTAGCAGCGGTCTTGATTTATCAGGTTGTCGGAGAGCCCTCAGCATAGCTTTCTGACGACTGTTTGTGCTGTTGCTTGTATCTAGCTGCTATTCGATAGCTGCTGTAACGGTCGTCAGGAGAGAATTTGGGTGGATGCGCTGTGACGGTGCGTCCGGCGCAGTTTCTGCACTCAGTTCTTAATGTGTATATATTGCATTTAGGGCATTTTCTTAGCAGCTTAATTTTCCGTCGCCTCTAGTCACGTTTGTAGGAGAAGGCTCCTTTGCTCTTCTCGATCATGCTCTTAGCGGTCTGCACAGCGTTTTCAAGAGCCTTCTCAGCTATCTTGTAGTTCTCAGCTGTGACAGTTATAATGTAGCGTGGAGCGCCTATGTATTTGACTTCGACCAAGCTGCCGTCTGCACTCGCCTCGGCGGCCAGCAAAGCTTTCTTGATCACTTCTATTCCCTGAGGCTGATCTGAGCGAGCTTCGATGCTCCCTTTGATGGAGACTGTTGGAATCGTGATCTTTTCTTTAGCTATTGTTTCTATCGCGGATAGCTGCTCATCTTTCAGCCCCAGTCCGTCCCAAGCCTTTGAACCCTGTTTGACTAGCGCTTCAAGAGCCTCGTAGGTTCCATAGAACTTCTCCGTTAGCTTCTGGTTTAGCGATGCTTCTTCTTGTTGGCTGATATTTAGCTTTGTTCGGATGATCTCCATGATGCTGGATGCTTTTTCGGCTCTCTTGACTGCAATGAGCTTGCTCTTCCTTTCTTCGCCTGTCACCTGTCTAAGAGAGAGATCTACTTCCCGTCTTTCCCTGTTTACTCGAATAACCTTCAAAACCACTTTCTGCTTCGGCCTTACGTATCGATCAATATGCCTAACCCACCCTGTGGAGATCTCAGATATATGTAGGAAGCCTCTCATGTTATGATACTCGTCTAGTGAAACGTAGACGCCGTACTTTGTGACCTCGGTGGCGGTTGCCATTACGATTTCTCCTTCTTCAGGCATCTCTTCGCTTGCAACTTCCATTCTTAGCACTCCACACTTGTCTGTCTATTCTTGATGGTTCTTCTAATTAGCCTTTGTTTTATCTATTGGGATAGTTACGTTCTAGAAGTATGGGGCCCGGGATCAGTCTAGTTTGCGTAGAAGGGTTCCGTTGATCTTTGCTTTGCCCCCCTTGTTTTCAGCTATGAGGGCGTCGCAGACCTTGCATTTCACGCTGATCGTGGATGTGGAGAAGACGGTGACTTCGTTACCGCAGTTCGGGCATTGAATCAGTAGGAAGGCTGACTGCGGTCTAGGAATAGATATTCGTTCTTTTTTCAAATCGTCTCCTCACTCTTCTAAGCTAGGATCTCCATTTTCCTGATTCTCATTCCTGATTTCATGAGCTGTTTGCCGCAAACAGTGCATTTCAGTTTAAGGGTCTGTTTCTTGGTGGTCTTGGCTGTTCTGACGAGCTCAGGGAATTTCTGTCCTCCGTAGCCCTTTTTGTCTTCAGCGTGTCTTCTGGCTCCTTCGGCGCCTGTTCTTTCTTTGCCTCTCTTGTAGATAGAAGTAGTTTGGATTGTGTACTTCTTGCATTTCTTGCAGAATGTTCTGATCTCCTTGGGTACCTTCAACGTTTACGCACTAATCGGTCTTCGGCCTGAGGCATGTTATTTAACTATTCTCAGTCAGCTCGACCAGCGCTGAGTGTGGCAACGCCTTGCCGCATCTCTCTTCATCTTAAGCTAGCCTCCGACGCACTGTTCATGCCATGAAGCCAGCATCTCCAGCTTGGATTCAGCCTCATCCAGCCTATCGTCATCAATCATCTGTAGCAATTTGTAAGCATACTTCAGGTCTGACCTAGAAGCAGTTGGAGAGGAAACTTGCCGTAGAGTTGCGACAGAGTCTTCCGTAGGCATCATTTCCAAGATCTTCAATGCTTTTGCAGCTACCTCCTGTTTTCGATCTGTCATCTGAGAGCGGACCCTTTAAGACTAAACAACGATTACAGGGCCATATATGATTGGCGTCCAGACGAAAAGAAACATTTAAGTTACCTCTGCCTTCTGTTTGCCTTGGCTATGGCATTAGCCGTGGCTTGAAAAGAGCCTGAACTGCCTCCGCGTATGAGGATGATAATGCCTACCGATAGAATTGAATGGTAGGCAACAATGGTCGAGCTTTACAGCACTGCCCTGATTTCAATAAGCGTAGTTGTTGCTGGTATCATAGCATTAAAGACTCGAACATCTTCATCAATCTTTGAAGTCATCATAGGGATTCTAGTCGCCAATGCATTAGGTATAGGTTTGGCACCCTGGCTTGACTTCTTGGGAACATTTGGTGGACTAATCCTGACCTTTCTGGCTGGAGCAGAGGTCGAGCTTGTCCTTCTAAAATCAAGGGGAAAAGAGAGTTTTTCTATTGGTTTTCTAGCATTTTTGGCTCCGCTCCTAGGGGTGTTCTTTTTCCTAAGTTTGGTCACAGGATGGAGCTTTCAAGCCAAATTATCTGCCTCATTAGCCTTGACTACTACATCTGTGGCCGTCGTTTACGCAGTACTCACAGAGTACGATCTGATGGGAGGTTCGATCGCAAAGACCATCATAGCTTCAACGTTTGTGAATGATATCCTCACGCTTGTTGGCATCAACTTGGTTGCTCCTTCCTTTGATATTATCACGATAGGTTTTGTAGGTCTACTAGTTTTCCTTGTTTTCTTGGTGCCTCGGCTTCTGAGCACCGTCGTTAGGGCTTATGGTGGCCGAGCTGTCGAAATAGAGTTCAGACTGGTGTTGGCTTCGCTGTTGGGAGTTTCCTTTTTCGCGGATCAAGCTAAGCTGCACGCAGTTTTTGGAGCCTTCATACTGGGCCTCATATTTGCTAACAGTATCCAACGGCATCAACAAGTACTCTCAAAGCTGAGGACAGTTACCTTTGGGCTTCTTGCACCGGCATTCTTCGTCAAAGCAGGCATGTTGGTATCTCTGGCTGCAGTTAGCGGTAGCTTCCTGCTTCTTGTCGGAGTTCTAATAGCTAAGCTGGCATCAAAGTTCATAGGCACTTACTGGCTTTGCAGGAAATGGATCCCCGAAGCACCTATGTTCTCGACCATGTTATTGAGTACAGGCCTAACGATAGGCACAATCACAGCTACTTTGGGGAGGGATCTGGGATTCCTAGACTCAACTCAGTTCACGATTACTGTGATGGCTGTAATTCTAAGCGCCATAGTTCCTACGCTGATAGCTAAACGATTCGTTCCAACCACAAAATACGGATGAACACAATTTGGTGATTGAGTGCGCAGCGTTAGTTTATTCTTACTAGCCTTCTTTTTGCATCATGGCGTACTTGTACAGGAATGCGGCAATGAGGGCGCCGATGATGGGACCAATCACGTAGATGATGTGGGCGTCGAATATTCCTGATACGAGCGCGGGTCCGAAAGTCCTTGCAGGATTCAATGATGCACCGCTTAGCGGGGCACCGATGAAGATAGCCCCAGCCAGTGTAAACCCTATTGTCAAGCCGGATGCTCCTGGAGGAGCTTTTCCTGAGACCGCTCCACCCATTATGCTAATCATGAGGAAGAACGTCAAAACTGTTTCAACCAGAAGAGCTATTACAAGGCTGTTGCCGATGTTGGCGCTGGGAAGAGTGAGGCCAAAATTCACTGCGCTTCCCTGTGGCAGGATAAATGCAGCCAAGAAGGATGCTATTGTCGCGCCTATTAGCTGGACTATGATGTAGGCTACCGCGTCTGCAGGTTTTATTTTTTTGATCGCGGCTAAAGCAAGGGTTACTGCAGGGTTCAGATGGCAGCCTGAGATGGGGCCAATAGCGTATACTAGCGACATAAGTGCGACGCCATGCACCATGGCGATCCCGACCAATGCGCCTGTGGGGGAATCGTTTCTTAGAACCACCACAAACGTAATGATTGACATCACAATAAAGAAGACAAGTGTGAATGTGCCAACCAGTTCGGCTACGACAGCCTTCGAGTTGACCATATTCAGTCTGCTTGACTTTGCATGAATATGTTTTAAACTTGTCGGTAATATGTGTGTGTATAAGTAGGTTGATTTGGAGTGTGTCTGGAG
>JACQRY010000145.1 GCA_016206275.1 Nitrososphaerota archaeon | reverse complement strand
CAAGTAGTCACCGTAGGGGGGATCCTAAGTCGGGAGCAGATGGATATCGTCATGAATCCCCATGATAAGAAAACCATTGAGGCAGCAGATTACATCAAGCGAGTCATGGGAGGCAAAATTATCCTCATGACGATGGGCCCTGACGCCAAACTTACCCCGATTATCAAAGGGCTTTTCCACTCAGAAGTAGAAGGAATAGACGAGGCCATCATCCTAAGCGACAGGAAGATGGCCGGCGCAGACACATGGGCAACCTCTTACACCATCGCAAAAGGAGTCAAGAAACTGTTGTCTGTAAACAAAGAAGCAATAGACAAGCTCGTAGCTTCCATCAGTGAAGGCAGAGAAGCGTTTCAGAAGACTGCTGAAGATCTCTATGCTGCCAACCTATTGCCCAACAAGATTTACTCCACTCTTCCCTCTGTTAAAGACAGTGTCGTAAACCAGTTCTTGCGGGGAACGGTAAGCCTAGAGGAGACTGAACGTAAACTCATAGAAGAACGGGAACATCTTTCCCGGTTCGTCATTGTCACAGGAGTAAAGAGTACCGACGGTGAGACTGGAAGCGTAGGCCCACAAGTAGCTGAAGCTCTGTCGGAGGAAATAGGTATCGTTATCGCCCACGTAACCTATGTTCATGACTTCACGGCGTCGAACACGGGCAAGATTTCTGGAGATACAAAGATACTTGGCATGCTGCAAAAGGTTACACTTTCTTTTCCTTGCCTGATAACTATCGCAGACGAATATCGGGCTGGAACCGTTCCTGCCTCCGGAAAAAAAGGTGTCAGAGCTAGCTCCTATAGGGGAAAGATCTTGCAGCCACAAGTCTGGAATTGTGACCAGATCCAAGCGGACTCATCCAAAGTGGGATTAGCAGGGTCTCCGACTCTTGTAGGACCGGGCTATGACATAGGAGGCCCCAAGGTGAGAAAAATGGTGGGTCAAAGTCTTGTGACTGTTAGAAAAGTGGAAGCTTTTAGCATGAACGGTAAGTCTTATGGGCCATTCAAGAAAGGAGACTTATTGGATAATTTTGACGAAAAAGCTCTTGAACATATGAAGCAGAACGGCGATGTTACAACCTTTGAGTTGAAGGAACTGCTGACAGATCTTTTCGGTGACAAGCATGGCTGAATCACAGCCTAGAGACGTGTGGGTCTATGTGGAGCATTATGCAAGTGAAATTACAGGCCCTACCTTAGAGGTCCTTGCAGCAGGCAGAAAAGTGGCTGATAAGCTGAATCACAAAATGGTAGCTGTCATCCTAGGGTCGGGCGTCGAAAAGCTGGCTTATGACGCGGTTCAATACGGTGCAGATCAGGTCATCTACTCTGACCACCATGATCTAAATAACTATGGATGTTTACAGTACACAAGAGTTCTTTATGAGATGGTGCAAGAACGACACCCTAATGTTATGCTTTTCGTAGCTGATGAGATAGGCAGAGACTTGGCACCTAGGTTAGCATATCGCCTAGGCACAGGGCTGGCCACCGACAACATTGAGCTTGATGTGGCAGACTATTTTCATGCTCCCTCGAAGACCACTTTCAAGAATCTGCTTGTCCAAATCAGACCTGATTTCGCCACTAGGGTCGCAAAGATTTACACACCTCGCACCAGGCCTCAGATAGCCACCGTTAGGCCTGGGAACTTCAAACCTTCGCCAAGAGATCCGAAGAGAAAAGGTGAGGTGATACCCTTCTTCACGGTGCTTACGCCGGACGACTTCAAAGTTGTTGTTGAAGGAATCGAGGAGCTACCTAAAAGCGGTGTAGATCTTGAAGGCGCTAACTGCGTAGTCAGCTTGGGATTAGGAATACTCAAAGACGGCAAAGGTATTCCAAGGAACCCCCTTGAAGGCTACAAGCTGGCTAAGGATCTGGGAGATGCAGTTGCATCTAGATGGGGGATGAAGGTTGAAATCGGGAGTTCAAGGGGCCTGATCTATGCTAGGCTAAAAGAACTCGAAGGCATCATAACTGCTGAACGACAGATAGGGCAGACTGGCAAAACTGTGAGCCCGGATGTATACTTTGCTCTCGGCATCAGCGGATCAGTTCAACACAAAGTCGGCATGCACAGATCTGCCAAAATCGTGGCCATCAACCTTAACCCCAAATCTCCCATCTTCGAAATAGCCCACTACCCCATCGTAGGCGACCTCTACGAAATTGTTCCGAAACTGATCGAGGAAATAAGGAGGCGCTAGAGACGGAAAAGTATGATGTAGCAGTGGTAGGAGCAGGCTTAGCTGGGTCTGCTGCTGCTCTACGCCTAGTCAGGAAAGGCTTTGATGTCATTATGCTGGAGAAAGCAAGAGTTCCAGGACATAGAAACATGACTGGAGGCGTCATATTCTGTAAATACATTGAAGGGTACGGGCTGCAAGACCTTATCCCGGATCTCAAAGATGCCCCACTGGAACGACGGATCAAAGAGCATTCCGTCCACATCCTGTCTGAACCTGATGGTGGAAGTAAAAGCTACCGTGTTTACGGTATCACAAGAAACTCTCTTCCTATGCGATTAGGCTTGGTATCCGATCCGTCCACAGGCCATGACTACTCGGTTCTCAGGGCCAAATTCGACCGCTGGTTAGCCGAGAAAGCTATGGAGGCAGGTGCTATGATAGCAACAGAGTGCGCCGTCGAACAACTGATCATGAAAGATGAAATCATCGTGGGGGTCAAGACAGTTGACGAAGAGATCTATGCCGATCTGGTAATTGACGCGAGCGGGGTAACATCTTCCCTTCCCATCCAAGCTGGACTAAGGCATGAGTTGGGCAGTGAATCTTATTATCTCGGAGTGAAACAAGTCTACCGCCTAGGCTCCAACGCCATTAACGAACGATTCAAGCTCAGCGAAGGAGAAGGAGTAGCCCAGCTTTACTTGGGCTCCTTCATGAATGGTGTCCGCGGCGGTGCGTTCCTTTACACCAACCGTGAAAGCCTTTCAACGGGAATCGTAATTGACCTAGGTTCTTACGTGAAGAAAGGTGAGGAGGATCTGGAGTTGGGTAAGCCTCATGACTTGATGGAGGCGTTCGAGCAGCATCCTATGATATCTGGCTACTTGGAAAATTCTTCTCTGGTCGAATATTCTGCTCACGTAGTGCCCAAGGGATATAGATGTCTCTTAGACAGGCCTTACAGTGACGGCTTTCTTGTGGCTGGAGACGCGTTAGGGAGTTT
>JACQRY010000144.1 GCA_016206275.1 Nitrososphaerota archaeon | reverse complement strand
GAGAAGCATAATGAAAGAATTCCTTGACACGATGACGATGATTTCTGAGATGTATATGGCGTTGATGGTCGCCTTCCCCCTAATCATGATCGTCATGCTTGTCGTAATGTCTTCAATAGGGGGAGGCTCCATAGGCGGATCCAGCCCAGAGACCCTTGTGCCCCTCATAATCTACGGCATGATTCCGGGCGCAGGCCTAGCAGTACTCTTAATGATAGACGCTATGACTCCTAGGTGACTTTTAGATATGCTTGGACTTAAAATAAGCAAGCGAGACAAGAACATAGTTTACTCAGTCTCCGCTCTCATAGGCGTAGCGGTTATCCTGAATGCTACATTCATCTGGCCCGGATACCAAAGTCATCCGTCCTACGACACCTTCTTCGTTCTAGCATTGATCGTGGCGCTCTTCCCACCATCTGCAGTTGATCTACTGGACGGAAGATGGAGAACTGCTGTAAACGCTAAGATCCCCGAAGTGATTAGGGATATTGCTGATTCCCAGAAGACAGGTATGGCCTTTACGAAGGCCATCCAATATTCTGCCAGACTCAACTACGGGCCTTTAACCAAGGAGCTTCGCAAAACGGTGTCGCAGTTATCATGGGGGTTAACATATGAGGAAGCATTGGATGATCTTGCCAGACGGATCGACACCCCATTGATCTACAGGACCGTCGCTATGCTGAAAGAGGTGGGACGCTCAGGAGGCAAGATGTATGAAATCTTGGACAGCGTGTACTCGCACCTCAGAGAGGTTCAAGACCTTGAAAGAGATAGACGGAGACAAATGGCGCCTTATGTGATGATCATCTATGCTTCCTTCGGCACATTTATCTTCGTTGTATACATACTGTTCGCCACATTCTTCGCCGAGATCAAAAAGATAGTCGCCCAAGGCGCCGCTTTTATGGGAGGTGTTAATCCTAGCTTATACTTCATCTGGTTTTTTCATATGGCGGTTATCGAAGCCGTAATCAGCGGGTTCGTAGCTGGGAAGATGAGCGAAGGAAGAATGTCGGGAGGCTTAAAGCATGTCCTCATATTATTGATCACATCGATGATATTCTTTCTTTTCATTATCGGCCCACAGTGAGATGCAGAATTAGTGTGCGGGCTCGACCGATCACTCGGTAGATCCCACAATAATCAATCTAGCATCCACCGCATCTTACGACGATAATTATATTACCGAACTCTGAGGAGGATATAGACGGCCCTTGGAGGACAACACTCGCTTAAAGACTCAGATGATCGTGACGCTGCTCTTCCTTTTCCTAGTCTTTGTAGTGATAGACGTTGCTTCAACCCAATGGCTAATCCTTAACAGCCCCGGAGGCTTGGTGAATGAAGTCAATCCCATTGGCATACTCCTCTACAGTAATTTCGGGGCTGCAGGCATTATCTTCCCCAAATTCGGTTTATTCACAATCTTTGCAGCAATGGCCATATTGTTTTCTACCAGATATGCCCACCTCAAGTGGTTTATTGAAGCAACTCAAGCCCTTGTGCTAATTCAATTCGCACTATCACTTATCGTAAGCTTCAATAACTTCATCGCTATATTGGCTGTACTCTACGTGATAGGTCAATGGCCTATCGCAAACATAACCAAGGAGATGGCTGTCATGGGTATTTATGCCGCGGACTTGGGGTTGGGCGCCATCTTCGCCAACGGAATCATGTATATCTGGGGGCTTACAAGAAAAACGCTTCACGTTAAGGTCTTTCTGGGGCTATTCATATTCATCACACCGTTACTCCTGTTTTCAGACGGCTTTCGTAGCTATCTCTGGCTCTTCGCCATATATGTAGCTTCGGCATCCACGGCGCTCGGAATAGGGTTCTACATCAGCGAAGGAACCAAAATGAGTAGAGATGATACACCTTCCCTTCGTAGGGACTCCGACACTGAATCGAAGAAGAGGCGCTGATCTCAGACAAACCAGGGTTACGTTCAGGAATAATTCAGTCTATTTTCAGCTCATCAAGTTGTAAAGGACAAAAAGATTGTTCATGACCGTTGCAGTAGCATAACCCAAAGTGCCTACTGTGTAGAATGCTATTGTGGTCCTGACATGGAGGTTTCGAATTAATGCAAATAGGATGGCTGCAATAGCTACAGGGGTAAACTGTTGACCCAACCAGTCGAATAATGCTCCTCGCTGTATTAGTGTTGCGACGACTCTATTCGACTCAATGCCGATACCATATGTGGAAATAGCGTTAAGAGTAATGATGACATCCGCAGAAACAACTAGTAATGTAGCTGCGAAGATTATGGGGAACAGGTTTCTCACCTTGGCTAACAATCCCTTCCCAAGGAGGGATTTGTCTGACGATTGAGATAGTCTTGAGGATAGGTAGCCTGAGAAAGCTATGAATGCTCCCAAGAAAATGATTAGAGCTGTAGCTGCAGGATTATAGTATGTGCGTGCGGTGACAAATGTGGTGTAAAATAATATGATTGCTGCTCCTAATCCGACCAATAATAGGCGCTGATGGTTCAAAATCTACACCCCTCATCACGTTCATTGAGGCGGCTTAAGGTAAGAATCCATAGTCATGCCTGCTGTGGCTTGAGCGCGCTACCTTTTTGTCTCCTACGCTGATAGATATCCGAAATATTATGAATAGACCCTTCTCCCCAAACCTCTTCAAGTACTGTAAGAAGCTTTTCTCCTTTTTCAGTTAAGACATAGTCCTTCCGTGCCGTCTTCCTGTCTTCATCCTCAGTAATCTTCTTTAGAACTCCTAGCTCTTCTAAGTAATGGAACCAGCGCCATGCGAGAGTTGAAGCATATGCTGGTTTGCCTAGGTGAACTGCGAACCCGTAAGTATGAACCGGTTGATAATGCTTGATTAGCCCTAATACTCTGAGGACGTCTTTGATGTCAGGCATATGTCTGACATAGATATATGTCTATATAAGCAATATCCTGTTGGAAATAAGCAAAAAGGGAAAACGATAGGAGTTCTTTAATATCGAACCAGTAGATGGTGGCTAGACTTGGCTCAACGCCGCCTTCTAGGCAGGTTAGCAGTTGCATCGGTCATAACGCTCATTTTACTCTTAAGCATAGCTAGTTATCAAACCACACCACGAGTGGAAGCTGCAGATGATAACCGTTTATCCATAACTTTGGCACCACCTCGGGTTCCCGCTGACAACAACACATACGATGTGGTAATCGTTGAACTGCAAAACAGATCCGGTTTTCCCACACCCGCATCAGAAGACGTACGGGTCATATTAACATCTTCAAAGATCGAGGTAGGGCTTGTTGAACAATTTATTACAATAAACGAAGGCTCAACATTCGCAATAGCCAAGTTCTCATCGACAATTACCCCAGGACAAACAAACATTACTGCAATATCCACAGGCTACATCCCGGCCTCCAAGATCATGGTTACTGTCGAGCCTAGCGGAACGCCTACAATCCTCTCTGTAGCCCTTGGTCCTTCTAAAATTGCTCCGCAGGCAGGAGGAACTGGAACCGTTACAGTTCAGCTATTGGATGCAACAGGGATGCCTGCAAGAGCGGAAGTAGACATCAGGGTTACTATGTCCTCTTCTTCGACACGGGTTGGCACCGTAGATCCCAGCCTGATAATCTCTGCCGAGAGCACCTTCGGAATCGCCAGATTCCATACCGGGTTTGCAGTTGGCGAGACCACTATCGCAGCGTCGTCTTCAGGCTACAGCACGGGGTCAGCAATACTCAACGTGGTGGGACCCTTACCCGCAAAACTGGTTGTAAATGCGTCCCCGCGCATTATTCCAAGATTAGGGTATGCTTCAGTTGTGACAGCCCAGCTTGAAGACTTTCAAGGGATCCCTGCTAGGGCTCCCGTGGATATCCCGGTAACAGTCACTTCTTCTGTCAGCGGATCCGTTTCTGTCAGACAAGAGTTGATTACTATTCGCTCCGGGGAGAGCTATGCTAGTACGAGTGTTGCCAGCGGAAGTATTGGTTCTTCCAATGTAACTGCTTCAGCCCAAGGATACGAGCCTTCAAAAGTGAATGTTGAAGTGATATCTGGGACCTCAAGGAGCGCTGGGAGGATCGGCGTTCACTTAGCTCCAGGCAAAATCCCACCGGCGACTGAAAGTCAAGTCATAGTTCAGCTCCAAGATCTTAATTCGCCTCACTTGCCAATCATCGCTGAACGCGAAATAGAGGTGTTTGTGGCCTCCTCCAATACGACAATCGGCACAGTGGACGCAGTTGTCAAGATTCCAAGTGGATCCTCACATGGTTTTGTCAAATTCAAATCCAGCTTGCTTTCAGGAACGACTCTCGTTACGGCTCATGCAACTAACTTTGATAAGGGAAACGCTACCATGAGTGTCGTTGAGGCGATACCCTACAAGATTGCCCTAAGCTCAATACCCCGTCTGATTCCAGCCGACGGCCAAAGATACGACTCGATTATTGTTGAACTTCAGGATGTCAACGGTAGACCTGCAAAAGCTCCGTCAGACATAGTTGTCTTCCTTTCTTCGTCAAGAACTGACGTGGGGATCGTTAGCGAAACGGTGACTCTGAATGCCCTTAGCTCCTACGCAGCAGCCTCGTTTCGAACCACGCTTGTAGCAGGAGTAACCAATATTACGGCGTCAGCCCTAGGCTATGTAGCCGCTCCTCCTCTAAGGGTCACTACCGTTAAACCTGCTCCATCACAGATCGCGGTCTATGCTTCCCCAGCCACCATCCCTGCGTCACAGGGCAGGTATGAGACAATAGCGGTGCAGCTGCAAGATGTTGAAGGGGTTCCGGCCAAGGCCAAGTTTGACACTACTATCTTTCTCTCATCAACAGATCCTAGAGTGGGCACTGTGAGCCAAACAGTCACAATACCTGCGGGCAGAACTTTTGCAAGAGCCAGTTTTAACGCCACTAACAACCCGGGCACCACCACCATTACTGCGACTGCATCCGGCTTCAGTAGAGGTTCAGCCATGATTAGAACTGCGTTGACCCAGCTGTCAGTAATTACAACTCTTCAAGCCGATAAGCTAACGGTAAGCACAGGCGAAATCGTGTCTCTGAGAGTTTCTGTCACTGAGTCCTCAGTTGGAGTCAGCAACGCGTCGCTCAGTTGGAGCACCAGCCTGGGAAGCATATCGAACCCGTCCCGCTTTACAGATGCTAACGGGCAGGGATCGGGAATATTCTTCGCTAATTCCCCAGGGCCGGCGAGTGTCATGGTAAGCGCTGGGAAGCCAGGCTACAAGCCTGTTAGCACCTCTATTCTCATAAACGTTACATCGGTTACTGTTCCAACGGATGGATCTAATGGACAACCTCCGCCCACTACTGGCGGATTCGACCAGTTGATCTTCATTGCTCCAGTGGCTGTAGTCGCGGCTCTGGGTTTCCTGTTATTTAGGCGTAGAAGAAGAATAAAACCTACAAAGAAAGAGAAAGAGGGAACGGCAGAGGAGGAATACGTGTAGCCGTATCAACTCACTTGTCAGACTACTTCCTTTCGCTTTCGTTTTCTTAGGCGTGTTTGAACCTTGTCCACGAACTCCACTTCTCTAGGATACTGGTGAAGGCCGGCAGTGTTCTTAGCGTATTGCTGGATTTCTTCTGCAAGCTCTGCTGAAGGAGTGTATTCTTCTTTTAGCTGAATGTATGCTTTCAATATGCTTCCACGTTCTTCATCCGGAACCGCTACGATGATGCATTTGCTTACGGCTTCATGGTTAGATAGTAGTTGCTCCACTTCCAGTGGAGCTACCCGGTAGCCTGAGGTCTTCACAACTATGTCCCTTCTCCCCGAGAACCAGAAGTATCCATCTGAATCAACCGTGGACACGTCCCCTGGGATAAACCAGTCTCCTCTGAACAGGCTTTGGGTTAACTCGGGATCCCCCCAGTAGCCAAGAAACATGGATGGTATGTTCTTTTTGATGGCGATGAGGCCTTCAATCCCGATAATAGTTTTCTCCGCCGACATGTTTCGTGTGGCGACAATATGACCGGGGATGGCCTTGCCCATGGAGCCAGGTTTGACTGGTGCCAAGGGAAAGCAGTTGCCTATCACTATCCCTGCTTCTGTAAGCCCATAGATCTCGTTGACCGTAACATCAAACTCCGTTCTGGCCCATTTGAATAGCTCCGGTGAAAGGGACTCTCCCCCTGAATGCATCGTTCTTACGGTTAGCTTGTATCTTGATCTAATACGTGGTACGTGTTTCTTGAAGTAAGTTAGTGCAGTCGGAGGTATGAAGCAATTTTTCACAGGGTTGGCTTCGAGGAATTCAAGGGCTTTTGCAGGGTCGAAGCTTGTTTCGCGAGAGTAGCTTAGAACGGGTACACCTAGGATCCAAGGCACTAGAAGAGAATTTACCAGTCCACCGATCCACGCCCAATCAACGGGGCTCCAATACAGGTCATTTTGAAGCGGGAAGGGATAGTGGGCGAGCTGAATAGCGATTATCCTACTCAGGATTGCACGGTGGGGGATAAGTACTCCCTTCGGTAATCCGCTTGTTCCGGCTGTATAGATTAGTAATGCGGGATCATCTTTCTTTGACTTGATCTTAGAAAGGTGTTTTGTAGGTGTTCCTGTTTGGTCTTCCCACTGGTTGATCTCGATTTTTCCCCATGGTAGTTGCCTGAGCTTGTTTGCTGAGCCGTTTACTGTTATGATCAGTTTGAGGGATGTAAGCGTCTTCAATTTTTGGTGTATTTGTTCGGCTCGAGTTATGTTTGTCAAGATGACTTTAGGCTCGCAGTTGACTAGGCGGGTTACGAGGCTTTCGGAGCCGTAGAGTAGGCTTAGGGGCACTGCTATTGCGCCTATTTTGAGAGCTGCAAGGTAGGTTGCTGCTGCCTCGGGTGTCTGAGGGAGCATTACCGCGATTCTGTCCCCGGGTCTGATTCCTTTTTCCTTCAAGTATGCTCCTAGTTCGTCGGAGATCCTTTTCATCTGATTGAAGGTGTAGGTCTGTTTGTTTCCCTTGGCGCTCTCGTGGTGTAAGGCTATTCTACCGTCGTGTGCGTACTTATCGCATGCGTCGTAGGCGGTGTTATAGTTCGATGGTATGTTCCAACGGAATTCTTCTTCGATTTCTTGTAGGCTTTGGGCCTCCTTGAGATGGTACATGTCCAAGGGAGCGTATCGCCTCGCCAACTGTTGGTGAGAACATAAGTCTTTTGCAGAAATTTGTAATGATATTCGTCAATGCATGATGGCGGTTTTGTTATCGAACGTTTAGTTCTGGTTTACGATAACTTGGCTGTAATAGAAATTCACTTTGAAATATGCCAATGTATCCTGCTTTGCTAATGAGCGGTTTTGCCATGTAGTGGTTGGGCGGAGCCCAATTTTTTCTGCGTGGAATGATGGTGGATTCTGTCTCAAGCTTTGCTGGCCTTTTTGTGTGTAGAGGGCGAATACGTCCAAGTCACTTGACCTTTTCTGAGGCCAGCGTTTATCCGTTGCATGCCTAAGCCTGCCTTGAGATCTCTGATGTCGCTTACCTTAATTCGAGCTAACATCCTTACGCCGTTAGCAAGTCGGATTACTCCCACCGGGAAAGGAACTTTTTCTCCTGACAGAGCTGTCACGTGGCTAACGTGAAAAGATTCTAGCGTCCCTTCTTTTGGAAGCTCCACCCATTCCAAGTCATCTGATAAACATTTGGAGCAGACCGACCGTGGAGGCCATTGGACTTCTCCGCACTTCTTGCAGCGGGGTGCTTCAAGTCTTCCTGCCTTCAACGCCCCGAAGAATCGATGAGACTTGTTGAACTCTTTTTGATCCCAAGGATACTCCATCTACTTCACCCCGTACACTATGCAACTTGCAGTGGATACTGATGCAGATAGATTCATGCTTAACCCTATCTCTGCACCCTTAACCTGTCTTTTGCCTGCTTCACTCCTCAACTGCTGCATGATCTCAATAGCCTGAGCGACCCCTGTAGCACCGATAGGATGACCCCTGCCCAGCAGACCTCCACCGGGATTGACCGCCACAGTTCCGTCAATCTCAGACTCACCATCCACAATAAATCTGCCTCCCATCCCCTTCCCGCAGAAGCCTACATCCTCATATTGAATGATCTCGTTGATGGTGAAGGCATCGTGCAGCTCAGCAACATCCACATCCTTAGGACGTATCTTAGACGATCGAAACGCATCTCTAGCTGCAGACACAACTGCAGGCCATGTCACATAATCAGGATTGATGTTTCCGAAGGTTGCCCCCTGCGATGATTCCCCCCTCCCCAAGATCCAGACTGGAGTATCTGTGTAGCCTCTCGCCTTTCCCTCAGAGGTTACGATGACTGCTGCAGCACCATCCGATTTTGCACTG
>JACQRY010000148.1 GCA_016206275.1 Nitrososphaerota archaeon | reverse complement strand
CTATCATCATCTCCCATCTAGAGAAGCTCAAGACCCGAGAAGAAATAGAGCGGATGTTCAGGCGAAGCAAGGAAATAGGATATGAGGGGCTCGTGATGAAAGAACCTTCTTCACCATACCAGCCAGGAAGACGAGGCAAACACTGGGTAAAGCTGAAGAAGGAGCTGGATACTCTGGATGTTGTAGTCGTCGGTGCCGAATATGGACATGGAAAGAGGGCTGGAGTGCTCTCAGACTATGTCTTCGCCGTGAAAAATGGTGACACGCTTGGAGTTATCGGCAAGGCATACTCCGGTCTTACCGACAAGGAGATCTTGGATATGACGGAAAAACTGAAAACTATTACAGTCAAGGATCTTGGTTATAGGATTCTTGTGAAGCCTGAGATAGTGTTAGAAGTCGCCTTCGACAATATTCAAAAGAGCAACAGACATGATAGTGGCTACGCTCTACGCTTCCCCCGAATCAAGAGAATCAGAGAGGACAAAACCGTAGATGAGATCGACATACTGGACAAGGTTGAAAGAATCTTCTCTCAGCAAGGCTCTTCTCCGAAGAACCGTGGATAACGGTTCAATGCTATCCCGGAACCGCCCTAACATATTATTAAGATTCCAACTACTTTCCACACAGATGTCAAAGTATAAATAGGGTTTTGAACTGCCCGTAAAACTCGAATACTTTGAGCAGAGACCGCGTCGTCGGAGGAGTACTGCTAGCAGGCGGGATCGCAGGCATACTCGTATACGCCTACCTCCTGATACTTTATCCGATCATCCTCCTACAGATAACCGCCTTCATCGCAGTGGCCGCCATCTTGGGAATACTCGCATGGATAGGATGGACCATGGCTACAACCCCCTCAGTTGAACCCATGACACCTCCTGAAACAAGTTCACCATCCCAGAATCCTGAATCACCGCAAGGCGAAAAGAAAGAATAATCACAAGTCTCCGGAAGCCAATACTCTTCTAACTATGCCCTATTCCAATATCCAAGACTATTTCGACCCATCCTGGTCCCACTTCCCTCACAGTCCTAGAACTTAGGATACTGTATGGTGCCCCAATAAGATCACTCAAGCCTTCAGCGGCCTTAACCTCAGGATTATTTCGTCTACCAGCGAAAACATGTGTATAATAATGGATGACGCCTCCTGACCTCTTTAGGGTCCTTGCGGCATCTGGAAGAAAGCCATGAGCACTCTCAGGCAGCGGCATTAGAACTCGCTCTGCAACTCCTACCAGCGATTCTCCTACAACCCTCCGAGCGTCCCCCATTAATGGCAGGACTCTTCCCTCTAGCCTGTTCAACTGGATATTTTTGAGCTGCATCTCGTAGGCCGCGGGATTAGCATCAATACTGTAAACCTTAGCACTTGGCTGCTTCTTTGCGATTAGAATTGAAAAGACTCCTACGCCAGCAAACATGTTCACCACAGTTTCTCCTAGCTCCACCATATTAGCCACTCTAAGCCTCTCAGTGGACAGTCGAGGCGAGAAATACGCCTGAGCAACATCAATTTCAAAGACACATCCATTCTCCCTGTGAATAGTCAGAGTCTTATCATCTCCAGCCATATACTCAAACGAGCGTAGACGGTACTCTCCTGAAACCGGCGAGAGCTGATTGAGCACTGTTCTAATCGCCTTATTCCTATTAAGAATAGCTGAGGCGATCAGACTCTTCTTACCCTCCAACTTCCTATCCAGTCTAACGATAGCTATGTCTCCAATGGTGTCGAACCCCGACGTGAGTAGGCTAAGCTCATCAGGATTCAAGATGTCTTTTAGTGCTTCTTTAAGCATCCTAGTCATGCAATGGCTGCCCTAGTCTTCGCTTTCTTCGGTGGAAGTGTTACTCATATAGTAGAATTGTTCGACGACCTTTTGATGTCTGTCGAGCTTGCTCCCCGGCTTATTGACCCTAGGTCTGCCGCTGTCTACATCTCTCCTATAGGTTATTCCGAGCTCTCTTAGGAACCGATTCATTCCATCTAATTTGTTTAGCGGAGGAGTAGTATGCCCTTCTACTCCAGGTCGGCCTGAAAAGATGATAAGCCTATCAGACACTATGTCAACGAGTTGAACATCGTGATCCACTATGAAAGCGGATCTGCCTTGAGCTCTAACGAATCTTTGCAGTGCCTTGGCTAAGAGAATCCTGTCCTCAATATCTATGAAAGCTGATGGCTCATCCAAAGCGTAGATATCCGCATTCCTGGAGAGGCTGGCAGATATTGCCACCTTCTGCAGCTCGCCTCCACTCAGCTCTCGAATAGACTTATCGTAAAGCTTGTGAACGGCTAACGGCCTGATTATCTGAGACTCGTAGGCGCTTGACTCAAATCTACCTCCCGACACCTTCGACAAAAGTTCTCTGACAGTTCCCTCGAAGTCCGCTGATAGATATTGGGGTTTGTAAGAGATCGTCAAAGGAGTTTCAACATTGCCCGTATCAGGTTTCTCCACGCCCGCGATGATCTTCATGAAAGTGGTCTTCCCTAACGCGTTGGCACCTAATATACCGATGACCTCTCCCTTCCTTAATCCTCCTGCTTCAACACCAAGATTGAACCCAGGGTAATTCTTAGAGAACTCATTGTACTGTATCACGTGTTCTTCGAGTAGCTGTTCCTCTACCGGAGCAGCTGTGTCAAATACCACTGGAGAGTCTCTGAACCTGACGTTTTCGCTGGGAAGATAACCATCGAGCAGGATGTTGATCCCTGTGCGTGCAGTCTGCAAAACAGACAAGATGCCGTAGGCCCCAGATTCACCGTAAAGTAGGTAAAGATAGTCACTAAGATAGTCCAAGAAGGTGAGATCGTGCTCCACAACTATGACCTTTTTTCCCGCTTCTGCAAGACCTCTAATCGTCTTCGAGACAGCGAGCCTCTGGTAGACATCGTTGTATGAGGAAGGCTCGTCAAACAGATAGAGCTCAGCGTCTTTCGATGCCGTTACAGCAACAGCAAGCCTTTGCAGTTCTCCTCCACTTAGATCTGTGACAGGCTTGTTGATGCAGGTGTCAAGATTAAGCTCCTTTACAAGTTCTTTTGCGACTCCTTTTTCGTCAAATTTCTTGATTAAAGATAATCCGTCGCCAGACCAAGCTTTTTGAATCAAATGCACCTGCTGAGGCTTCACAGAGATCTTCATCTCTCGTAAGGCGATTTTCTGGAAATGCTGCTTCAGCTCAGTTCCCTGAAAAGACTCGATTATCTCATCCCATTCAGGCGTCCTCTCATACTTCCCTAAGTTGGGCTTGAGGTTCCCTGACAGGATATTCAGGGTGGTTGATTTGCCTACGCCGTTTCTTCCCACTAAGCCAATTACTCCTCCTGTTCGGGGAACGGGAAGACGATAGAGTCTGAAGGTGTTAACCCCATATTGATGAATCTTGTCCCCGATCAGTTCCTCAGCAAGGTTAACAATAGTTATAGCTTCGAACGGACATTTTTTTATGCAGATGCCGCAGCCAGTACAAAGCTCCTCGCTGATAACTGCCTTTGCATCTTCACCTAAGATGATGCAATCTGAGCCAGTCTTGTTTACGGGACAAAACTTGATACACTCTAAGCCGCATTTCCTAGAAACACAGGAATCTTTGTCTAAGACTGCAACTCTATGAACCATTGGCTATCGCTCCGATTGAGGTCTTACTTTTGACCCTGTCTATGCGAGCTTGGAATCGTGGTCAACGTCATCAACGGCAGCAGATCAGCGGTGATATAGTGGATTATACATGCTCATAAGAATTGCTCCTACCTGCCCCCACTGAAGGCAGATAGTAACATATTCTTGCCTGTCACTGTGGGAGCTGTCTTGCTAACGGTAGTATGGGACGGCTACTTTCTCTGCTGGTTTGCCTTCTCTGGACGACTTGACTTTACGTATGGCTTCCTCGAAGTGACGCATTGATAGGATTGCTTCATCTATGTGCTTCTTGACATCCTCAGGCTTGGTGTATCTAGCTACGAACTCTTGAAGCAGGAGTGAGACAGCAGTATTGCTCACTGAAGCAACATCTGCGCCGCTAAAGCCGTCGGTGAGATCTGCAACCCTCTCAAGATCTATGTCCTTACCGAATGGCTTTCCTTTAGCGTGTACGTCAAGTATCTGCCGTCTAGCGGCACGATCAGGCAGCTGGACGTAGAGAAGCTTGTCGAATCTGCCTGCTCTTAATAGGGCGGGATCCACCATGTCTATGCGGTTGGTCGCGCCTAGAACCACTACACCTTGAAGAGCTTGAATCCCATCCAGTTCGGTAAGTAGCTGGCTAACTACTCGCTCTGTTACCATGCTGTCCCCTCCAAGACCTCTAATGGGAGCAACAGACTCAATTTCGTCGAAGAAGATGATGCATGGAGCTGCTTGCCTTGCCCTTCTGAATACTTCTCTAACACCTCTCTCCGACTCGCCGACCCATTTTGACAGCAGTTCTGGGCCTCTCACACTGATGAAGTTAGCCTCGCTTTCACTTGCAACAGCCTTTGCCAGAAGAGTCTTACCAGTGCCGGAGGGCCCCCAGAGCAAAATACCCTTAGGCATCGAATAACCTATTCGTGAGTACAGATCAGCGTATTTAAGGGGCCATTCAACAGCTTCCTGCAACTCCTTCTTCAAACCCTCTAACCCGCCTATGTCACTCCACTTTACGTCAGGAGTTTCCAGATAGACCTCTCTCATGGCTGAGGGCGTGATATCCTTCAAAGCATTCTCGAAGTCAGCCATACTGACCTCCAGTTTGTTGAGGAACTCTGGTCCCAGCTTATCCTCCTCCAGCTTCATTTCAGGCAGAACTCTTCGCAGAGTCTTCATGGCAGCCTCCTTGCAGAGATATTCGGCGTCAGCGCCGACGAATCCATGTGTTACAGCTGCTAGCTTCTCTAGGTCTACATCTTGCACCAGAGGCATATGTCGTGTGTGTATCTGAAGGATCTCCAGTCTCCCCTTCTTACTGGGCACCTTGATCTCTATTTCGCGGTCAAACCTGCCTGGTCGTCTAAGCGCAGGATCAATAGCGTTGGGCCTATTG
>JACQRY010000137.1 GCA_016206275.1 Nitrososphaerota archaeon | reverse complement strand
GCTCAGCATAACCCAGAGGCTTGACGAGCTAGGCGTCAGATACATAGAGGGGGGATGGCCAGGCTCAAACCCTAAAGACGTAGAATACTTCAAAGCCGTCAAACACCTCACTCTTACAAACTCTGAAGTTGTAGCGTTCGGCAGCACACGTCGGAAAGACATCTCCTCTGATAAGGATCAAACACTCAGCATGCTCGTAGACGCCGGAGTCAAAACAGCGGTCATCTTCGGAAAATCATGGGACCTCCATGTAACCGACATTCTAAGGACGACACTCGAAGAAAACATGAACATGGTCACAGAGTCAATAGAATATCTGAAGAGCCACGGCCTAAAAGTGATCTATGATGCAGAGCATTTCTTCGATGGCTTCAAGAACAACCCTGAATACGCCCTCTCAGTCGTCTCCGCAGCTGCTGAAGCAGGAGCTCAGACCATTGTACTATGCGACACCAATGGCGGAACCCTCACCCATGAAGTCACGGACATAGCTCAGCAAGTAAGAAAGAAAATATCCATACCGCTCGGAATACATTGCCACAACGACGCAGGTCTAGCCGTAGCCAACACAATCGCATCCGTCTTGGCAGGAATCAGCCATGTCCAAGGGACGATAAACGGTCTCGGAGAAAGATGCGGAAACGCAGACCTCTGCCAAGTCCTCCCCATACTCCAATTCAAGATGCATTACAATACTCTAAGCTCAAAACAGTCTTCTGAAGAATCGCTTAAGGGCTTAACCACCATCTCCAGATACGTCTACCAGCTCCTAAACATGAATCCCGTACCACAACAACCATTCGTGGGAAAAAATGCCTTCGCCCACAAAGCAGGAGTACACGTTGATGCAGTCATCAAACATCTAAAAGCCTATGAACACATGGAGCCCACTCTACTAGGCAACAACAGATCACTAGTAGTCTCTGAGCTGGCCGGTAAAGCAGGAATCATACGGGAAGCATCTGAAATCGGGTTAGATTTAGAGAAGAATGCTGGAGCTGCCGAAAAGGTGCTTCAAAAAATCAAGGAATTAGAATCCAAAGGATACCAGTTTGAAAACGCAAAGGCAAGCATTCACCTTCTACTCCTGAAGGAAATGAAGCTAATTAAAGAGCCTTTCATCGTCAAATACTGGAGATCCACCATAGTCAGAGAAGACAAGCCGGAAGCCTCAGCAGAAGTAGTGGTCACCGTCGGGGACTCCGACTACCATGAAACAGCTGAAGGAGTGGGCCCCGTACACGCCCTCGACCAAGCGTTGAGAAAGGCTTTACGCCGCCGATTCCCAGAGCTAAACAAAGTAAACCTGATCAACTACAAAGTCACCGTAGTTGACAGCGTGAGCGGAACAGCGTCTTATGTGAGAGTCTTTATAGAGTTTGAGGATGATGGGAAACATTGGGCCACAACATCTGTCTCGGAGAACATACTGGAGGCCAGCGCTGCAGCGCTGGTAGAAGGCTACACCTACAAACTAACCTTGATCCGTAGAGCACAGATATAGCATAATTAAGCACACTCCCTTGCAAACGATTTTCTTGACAAAACGATCGTCTATTCACAGAAGGTCTTCTCGGACTGAATGTCAGGTAACACTTAAGAAGTGTAGATTAGACTTCATCAAACGGATTGGCTGCACAGACGAGGGTTCGCAGGTCTAGACTGACTGAGTATGAACGGTTAAACGGTAAGTATCTGAAGGAGGCGGAGGTGCTTTTGAAGAAGAAAGACTATTCTCAAGCTTCGGAGAAACTTTGGGGCGCAGCAGCAGAGAACGTGAAGGCGTTAGCTGCCAGTAAAAACTTGGAACTAGGAACCCATGCAAGTCTATGGAGTTTTGTGGAGAAAACTCACAATGACCACCCAGAGTTGAATTTGATGCACGAGTTCTCATATGCTGGAAACCTTCATACAAACTTCTATGAAGACTGGCTATCTCCTGGATACGTAGAGGAAGGATTGCAAATCGTAAGGAACTTCGTCGAAAAAATGCGTAAACTTATGTAAGGAGTATAGACTGAAGCATTAGTATAAAACCCCACCTCCAAGCTTGCTCGGGTTATGACTAAGGATCTATTCCTCCAAATCTAAAAAGAGCTCGAAACCCTTAAAATCCAGACGCAAAGAAAAGCCTTTTCGGAGTCTTGCCGTGACTGGTGAGCACATTCCACAATCAACCCAAGGCTTACACTCGTGAGGTAGAGGTCCGAGGCCACCTCATAGACTCCATGATCCTCACACGCATATTCGACCGAGTCATGGATCTTAAAGGCGAGTTTCAAGTAACCCAGTTCACCATAGGAACCCAAAAGACCGACCCCAGCTATGCCCGACTGATCATCAAAGGAAACAGCCCCCAACACCTCGGAAAGATGCTGCAAGAAATCTACCGTGAAGGCGCAGTACCAGTCAAAATCGAGCCAGTTAAGCTCAAACCTGCTCCTGCGGAAATGGTGATGCCCGATGACTTCTACTCGACCACAAACCATCAGACCTACATCTACTTGGACGGCTCATGGGTGAAGGTTCAAGATCAGGTGATGGACAAATGCATTGTAGTGGATCATAGTTCTAAGACCGCTCGATGCGAAGCCATAAGGAACAT
>JACQRY010000150.1 GCA_016206275.1 Nitrososphaerota archaeon | reverse complement strand
CAGATGAGGCAGAACAGCTCATCGCAAACGGTTGGAAGTTCGTAGGCGTGCTTCCTAGCGGTAAGGTGGTTGTGGGAAATTAGTACCTGACCCAGTTTCTGGAGCGGGCCCCATTAGCTCTACTCCCACATTTACAATCTACAATTGGACCCATGACCATGCCTAAAATTACTGGCACCTGTCCTAAATACCTTTTTATCTTCGAGGAAGATTATCTGAAGCCGGTTCAAACCCCAGATCCCGCACTCTTTAGAAATCGGATTTTTTCTTGCATTTCTTAGTCAATCGAACCAAATTATGCCTCTGCCGGGTAACTTCGAACGGGAGAGGGCCAGAGTTTGAACCGTCGACTCCTACTTGCGAGCAGTCCGTCAACCCGGCTTACGCTCCAACTTGAAAATCATATGGATGAAGTCCCCGCTTTAGCCACCCCGTTTTCCAGATAACGATTTAGATACACCCCCTGTTAGCAGGCCTCTGTTGGCTGGGCAGTGGCTTTAGGATAGGATGATGAGCTTGTCATATCGTGGAGCGGCACTAGGTAACATTGAAGACCTCTATCGAGAATTAGGGACCGAAGAAGAAGGCCTTTCGAGCGATGAAGCCCGGCAGCGACTTCGAAGATATGGTCCTAATACATTGCCCTCCGCTAAGAAGGCTAATCTGCTCCGTAGGTTCATTCTGCAGCTCAAGAACTGGTTCAGTATTCTCCTTTCGTTTGCTTCAGTGTTATCGTTTCTGAGCGGTTTCATCTACTCAGACGAAGGATCCTTCTATATGGGTTCCGCTATACTCATTGTCGTATTTCTTATTGCCTTCTTCAGCCTAATTCAAGAATACAGAGCTGAGAAGATTGTTCAAGCTGTTACCAAGTTAATCCCCACCAAAGCGAAAGTCTTCAGAGACGGTCAACCATGGGAAGTCAAAGTGACTGAAGTGGTGCCAGGAGATATAGTCCTCTTAGAGGAAGGAGACAGAGTTCCCGCCGATCTTAGACTTATCAGCGCCTTCGAGGTCTCGGTGGACAATTCAATACTCACAGGAGAGTCCGATCCACAGAGACGGTTCTCCACCACGCCGATTACTTCTGGCACAGTTAGCACCATGGAATTTCAGAACATACTGTTCGCAGGGACCACCGTGGTTACAGGCACTGCCAAGGGAATCGTCATTAAGACAGGAAAAGAAACCGAGTTCGGCAGAGTAGTCTCCCTCTCTCGAGAGATAAAGGAGCCGTTGAGCACCCTTCAACGGGAGATAGACTACATGGGTAAGATGAACCTCCTTGTAGCCGTACTCGTGGGCGTCACATTCTTTGGTGTGGCCTTAGTATTAGTCAACCTGACAATAACAGAAAGCATTCTTTTTGCTGTGGGTGTGATCATTTCCTTGGTGCCGGAGGGATTCCAGCTTACAGTTTCACTTTCCCTAGCCTTAACAGCGTTCGCAATGTCCAAGCGGAATGTGGTTGTTAAACGCCTTTCGTCCGTCCAGACACTCGGTTCCATGACCGTCTTATGTGTGGACAAAACAGGCACTATCACTAGCGGTGAGATGATGATCGAAAAGTTATTGGCTTCTGGAAGGGTGTTTCGTGTGACAGGGGACGGATACAACCCCAAAGGATTCGTGACTGTAGAGGGAAGAAAGACAGATCGAAGCGAGCGTCCTCACATACTGCGATTGTTTGAAGTCGCAGCCTTCTGTAATAACGCCAAACTGAATCCTCCTTCCGACAGAATCGGTAGGTGGACTGTGTTGGGAGACCCCACCGATGGAGCGTTCCTAGTATTTGCTGGGAAGGGCGACTTCAATGTGGCACAGGCCTTGGCTAAGAACCCTAGAATTGGTTTCCTACCTTTCGGTTCCCAGAGGCGTATGATGACGAGCATCCATCGCAGCTCTGACGGGAATGCGGTAGTCTACACCAAAGGGGCATGCTTAGAAGTCCTTGACAGGTGCACTTCAATATTCTACAACAACAGGTCAATTCCTCTGACTGATGAAGTGAAGAAGATTATTGTTCGACAGATGGATGATTTCGCTAGAGAGGGCTACAGGATTTTAGCTATGGCCATGAAAGTTCTGCCACATGAGACATTCAAGATGACTCCTGATGTGGAGAGGGAGATGACTTTCCTTGGTCTGGCTGCGTTACGAGATCCGCCAAGACCCGGAGTGGAAATAGCGGTGCGTGAAGCCAATAGGGCTGGAGTCAGAGTCATGATGCTCACAGGGGATTACGAGCTTACAGCTGAGACTATCGCAAAAAAGACCGGCATCATAACTACCTCAAACCATGTTGTCATATCAGGGAGTGAGCTCAGTCAGATGACCGATGAAGAAGTAGTTAAGATACTCGACGAGAAGGAGATCGTATTTGCTAGAATCGCACCCGAACAAAAGTTGAGGATAGTAAAGATATTAAAATCGAAAGGAGAAACCGTGGCTGCAACCGGAGATGGTGTCAACGATGCACCTGCGCTCCTTGAGGCCAACGTAGGTATAGCCATGGGCGCGGGAGGCACAGACATTGCCCGCGAATCATCTGACATGATCCTCTTGGATAATAATTTCGTCTCCATAATTGAAGGTATCAAGTTCGGGCGCTCGACATTAGACAATCTGAGAAGATTCGTGCATTACGTCTTCACGCACAATTTTGCTCAGTTGTCGACGTTTATTGCATTTGTGTTATTGGGAATACCGCTACCGCTGACTGTTCTTCAGATACTAGCTATAGATCTGGGTATGGATGTATTGCCCTCCCTGGCTCTCATTGTGGAGCCCCCTGAGCCTGGGGTGCTGACCAGATCCCCTAAGAGAATAGGAAGCAGATTGATCGATGCCCGAATACTGTTGAGATCTCTTTATTTGGGACTGGTTGTGGCTTCAGTTGCGCTGTGGTGGGCGTTTAACATATGGTCTCAGGCAGGTTGGGTCTTCGGACAGAACACGGTAGCCGACCCAACTGAATATGCGAGGGGCACAACGGCTGTCATGGCAGCTATCATGGCTGGCCAGCTGGGGAATATCTTTGCAGCAAGGACAAGTAGAGAATCCGCATTCGCAATGAGCTTATTGAGGAACAAGTGGCTCCTTATCGGCATTCTAGCCCAGATCGGGATATTGATAGCGATAGTTTATGTTCCATTCTTGCAGTCTTTGTTCGGGACGGCTTCTTTGCCGTTCTGGGACTTGTTGCTCATATACTCATTAGCTCCTCTGGTGCTTTTTCTCGAAGAGCTAAGGAAGTTCTTTGTTCGCAAGATAAAGTGAATGTCTCGAACACCCCGTAACTACCGAAATAAGATACTGACGACAGAAAGGTGGCAAAATGCAAGGTTCTTGGTCTTTTTAGAAACGCTGATACCAGTCCTGCGGCTGTCAGATGTGGCTATGACTGTTAGGAAGAAGGCAGATCAGGAGTGGAGGACGGTCGAACGCGTCAGACTGGCTGGTGATGCTGTTTATCATCTGAAAAGGACTGGTGATGAAAGTATGTGGCTCGCAGTCCGACTCGACCCTAACCGCGGATTTTTTGCTGACCTGCTGAAACGTCTAGAAAAGATGGAAGCCATGCTGGATAACTTCGGGAGCGACAGGACGAAGGCAAGCCCCTCATTTAACGATAATAAGGGTAGACAGATCATTCGATGCCCGAGATGCAATTGTGGGGTGAGCGAAGATCACAATTACTGCGGCACTTGTGGCACGAGGATACATGTCTGATGATAGGACACCCACCCGTCATATCTTTGCTCTGTTGGAACATGATTATTGCCTGCAATATGCGCTAGAATTGCTTTGTTCCCACCCCCAGAACCAGGAGTTGAGCTCCAGTTCTCTCCCCGTCGAATAGACTTGTTCATAAGAGGAGCAACATGGGCATAAGCCACCTCACAATAGCCAGAGGAAAACAGACAGCTCGGGTCAGATTATGTCGGAACCAGTGCAGTCTACGCGCAGCTTTTCTCCCCTTAAATAGCAAAGGAATCGGTTGCTCGTTGGATACAATAATGGTTGAAAGTACGAAGATCGAGTCTCGGAAAGAGTTGATGGTGAGGATTAACACAGATGTTAGAGGCGAACCTGCCGCAGTACTGCTTGAGCTGAAGAGCAGAGGCTTAGTGCGGGATAATACTGACGCTATAACACAGGGACTGCTAGCTCTCTACGATAGGGTTCTGGAGAGGGATCTGGCGAAGCTGAGGGTCCAGTCTGCGAAGGATGTTTAGATCCCTTCTCTTCAAGCTCCTCCTCCAAAGCGTATACATCCTTGTTCTGCTGGAGCACCTCTCCGATTATCGTCTCAGCTTCTTCTGGTTTATCCCACATCTTTGTCAGTATAGTTCTAACTTCAGCTTCGTTCCTAGATGCTCTACATATCTTCTGGATGGTTACAGTCTTCTCTACTCCTCTGTTGTGGAGGAGGCTGTTGAACTCGGCTGTCTTGTATAGTTCGATGTTCATTCTTGCAGCATAGGTTGCTAGGTTGACGACTTTGCCATCACGGTACTGGACTCTCTCCTTGGGGTTGAAGACTGAACCAGCGAAGACCCCTACCACACCATTCTTGATCCTTCTCCCGTCTGGAGCGTCATAGCCGAACTCTGTGCTCCACTTCAATACTTCTAGCAGGTCGTCGATATCGCTCTTATCGACTAGACCAAACTTGCACTCCAAGGCGTAGGTTATCGGCTGTCCGAAGGCGTTGGGTTTCACCGTCCACACTCTATCGAGCTCAGCGTTGTTTCTCCTCCTACCGACAGGCTTGAGCAAGTGTATCGTTATCCTCCTGGGATCCATGGCTTCCCTGTGATTCTGAGTCAAGAATTGAGCACTTGTGGTGAACCTGTCTACGAACCATTCTACAGCACTCTCATAATTGTGGCCTATTCGGTTCATCCTGCCCTGAGTCATTCTAATGTAGTTCATCTTCATCTCCAAAGCAGCCTCGAGATCCGTCCCCTCTAGGCATGTGTGGTGGAGGTAGCGGTAGGCATTGAAGAGCTTCACTTCACGTATCTCTGAGTAGAGCTCCGTAGCCCGTCTCAAGGCGCCATCCATCTCGTGGTCGGTTGCAACCCAATGTGTTCTGAAGGTATGCTACTGATACCACTTCTCCTAGTCTTGATGTCTCATAGACGATGTTCCTTATCCTCCTAATCCTGTGAGCTATGGGGGTTTGACTCGCCTTTCCATCCAGCGCCACATCTGTTCTTACCAGGGCTCCATCTATTGCCTGCTGCCAAGGTTTGGTCTTGTCGAGCCATGTGAGGAGGAAACCCTGTTGGAAGGGAGTCTGCCTTCTGTCAGTCTTGTAGCCTCTAATATAGAGCATATCCTTCTTGGCGTATCTTCTGGCGGCACTCATAACATCAGCTATTTTCACACCCTTATCCTTCAGAGCGTTAACAATTTCTCTAGAGAACCATGCCTTATCCGAATGCTCCTTAAGAAAGTTGAGGATCATTTTGGCCTTGCTGAGCACTCCTCCACCCCTAGGATCAAGATTCTGAATAGAGTAGGGCACATACTCCAAACCATCTAGGAAAAGACTACTTACCCCAGTTTTCCAGATGTATAGATGGTAGGGTCGTATGTGACTGGTCGTGCTGTTCCTCCCATGGAAGACCTTCTCGCTTTGTAGTATGGGTTTCTTTGTCCTAAGAAGCAGCCCCTCCTTCCAACCTCTATACAAGGCGGCGTAGGCTTCTTTTTCGCTGAGACCGTAGCGCTGAAGAAACTCTCTGAGGCAGTGGGCCCTCCCATCGAGGAAGAACTCTCTGACCCTCTCCCTAGCCTCTGGAGGACGCACTAGCCATACACCCCACAGAAACAGTTTTGTAGATTATAAAAGGCGCCAGAGATCTCTAACCTACTGTAAAAAGGGAAGAGGCTTATTCTGCCCTCTTTGCTCCAAAGGAGCAACATTCTTGCTGATAGAGCTAATGGGACTTGGCGGGCCCGGTGGGATTTGAACCCTCGATCTTATGGGCCCAACCATAAAGCCTAGCATCCTTATTTGAAGGGTATGTACGGATAGGCGTACGACTAAGT
>JACQRY010000012.1 GCA_016206275.1 Nitrososphaerota archaeon | reverse complement strand
CTGTCTGACATAAATCAACCCATTCCTCTGAACCAAATGAGTGTGATACAGTATTTCCGCGATGTTAAAGATGCTTACTTGATGTCAGACGCAGTGATCGTAATGACCGATTCTGAAGGAAACATGATCTCTAGACCGCTCCTTCAATTCTCACCAGAAAACATTCTTTCAATAGTCCAAGAGTCCACACCAGCGATCAAACGTCTAGCTGAAGAGAAGAGAAAACTCGTCGGCACCAGAGTACAAGCAGCCGAAAAACTGATGAGCGAATTCAACAAAGGCAAGACCACAGTCAAATCCTCGAGACCAGAGATGAACGAGGAAGACATCGTCGAGAGCTCTATCTCAAGCGAACAGTAAGGTTGACCACGCTTGATGCAAGCGGAGTCAACCCACCTACTTTCAGGCCTCAAGAGATTCTACTCCATAGACCAGATACGAAGCTACATCAACGGCCTTTCCGAATTTTATGAGAACGAAGCCTCAAGGTACGGAGACTGGCTAGGCGATCTCCTACGAAAGGCCCCGCCGGTTGAAACTGAGGCACCAGAAAAAGAAAAAAAACCTAAACTTCCGAAGGGAAAATCCAAGGTTCCAAAAGGAGCTCCAAAACCTACATCCAAAGGATGGATTAAGATAGGCTCAATTCAAGTCAACACAAACGAACCCACAACTGGAAGCGCTGAAGTATTGTTCGAAGTCCTTGAAGAATTCAAGCTCAAACACTCCAAGGCCAAGGAGGCATTACAGTCCCTTGACAACCTCACAAACATCAGCATCCCAGAAAACGCATCCTACCTTCTCTATGTCAAAGAAGGATTAGTTGAACGCCTCATAGTAGATGTCCAGAAAACCAAGCCTACAAAGTTTGATTTCACAGCTAATTTCGCTGTGATTCAAAAAGCCGCGGAAACTTCAGCATAAGCCCTAACGAAGAACTTCATCATCTGATACGGATTCTTCAGTACACAGTTAACCTTGAAGAAATCTTGTATAGCAGGATTGTTTATACCGACCCCTATGAGCATAGTCCCCGTCCTAGACACCTTTTGAATCGCCTCGGTTAGGCTTTTGTCTATGTCAGGGTATCCTACAGGGTATCCATCTGACACAACAACCATTATCTTGTTCTCGGCTGGAGAAGCCAGAAGACTACCATAGCAAGACAGAATCGCGTCCGGGAGGAGCGTTGAATAATTCGGCGTTAGGCCACCTATTCGCGCTTTACTGTCTACAGAATACGGCTCGTTAAAGTCCTTAATCACGTACAGAGACTTGTTGAATGCGTAGACACCCCACTGCTTCCGAGAAGGAATCAAGTCCTTCGCCACTTCTGCGAGACACAAGGTGATCCCTTTGACGTCGTTCAGGAAGTAGGAGGTACTCTTACTCGCATCGATCAGAATCGCCCACGCCTCCTCTTTCAAGGCTATTTCATCCCGTACAAAGATGTCGTTTCTCATGTCTCCGGACGCCAAGACTTGCATGGCAATTTGCGTGTCAATATTTCCACTCTCGTGTCCACTAGTCTCATCCAGCATGTTCTTGTACTGTCTTAACTGGTCTCTTACGTTTCTAAGAGCACCTGACAACGATGACCTCACCCTTAGAAACGTTGCATAGTCTCCTTTAGGAAACTCGACCGATTCAAGGTGAGTTGATGAAATTATCGGAGCGTATCGCGCCCTGGTGCTCGCCCTACCTGCTTCATCCTGTTCGATCTGGTGGCTAAGATCTGCGTCTTCACTAGTCGACCCAACGTTTTGTTCTAGGTTGCCAACAGCATCCAAGCCGACAGCGTGATGCGCTGACCGAAGCAAAGTACTACCTTCTCCTTGCTCCAAAGCCTTGTTGTCAAACGCGCTGCATTCGCCACGCGAGTCAGTATACGGCATAAAAGGGATTTCATCCAGAGGACCAAGCTCAGAGAGAGCTCCGTACACCTCCTCAGCAGCCTCAAACAGAGGTGTCATGCCTGCTTGTTGACCCGTTGTAACCGTCTGCATCACCTTCGAACGTAGCCTTGAGGCTAGATCGGTGATAGCAGTAGACTTATCATCAATCATCTGAGCCTGATTCCTTACCCCCCAGACTTCAAGCAATAAATCAGTGGCGAAACGCGAAGCTTTGTTCTTGATCTCATCAAGTTTGTGAGTTCTTAGCGAAGAGATGTAGTTTGCATAAGCTATGTCACTGAGAACTCCGCGCCAGTTCGCCAAAGCTTTGAAGGTTACCCTAAGGTCTTCAATCAGACTAACGCAGTACGTCGCCGTTGAGATATCCTTACCTTTTGCCCAAGGCGCGTAGGTCTTGAAGTCAGAATAAGCAGCATGAAGACTAACATGATAAAGCGCAGCCCTGAAGAGACGCCATAAGCTCTCCCATGAATCCCGATCTTCGTCAAAATAGAGTCCATGAAGCGTGCGGAACCCTTTGCCGTTGGAACGCGGAACCGGAAGCTTGATGACGTATCCGCTAGAGTCAGCGGATAGGACGGGATAAGTCAGATCCTCATCTAAGACAAGTCTCAGTGAATCATGATCTTTCTGAGATATACTCGTAGCCGTGTTCCAAGCATACTCAAGAAGATTCAGAGGGAGTCACCCCTCCGCTAAGCGTTATGTTTGTTTGAACAATCTTTCTAACAGCGCTCCTAACCTCCACGTCATCCGATGTGACCGAAACTATTGTTTCCTCAGCAGCATCTATGGGGCTTACACCGTCCGCTACAAGCACCGCCCAGTTGACCAGGTCGCCCACAGAGGGCGCATACGGAAGATCACCGCTCTTGTAGCGCTTCCGAAGGTCAGCAGCCACTTTCACTAGTTTCCCAGCCGTATCAGTGGGTACCTTGGCCTTCTCACTTATGATCCCTACCTCTCTGTCAGAGATTCGGGTGCCCACGCTCAAATAATCGAAGTTCAGCCAAACGCTCATCCTTCTTCGAAAAGCAGCGTTAAGTGGCTTCGTACCCGCGAACTCGGCTGAATAGGGGTTCATACTTATGATCACATAGCCGTTAGGATGACGAGGTATGACTTCATTATCCTTCTCATTGAGAACCATGTGCCCCCTCGTATCCAGCAAGGGATTCAGACGGGTAGCTACGTCCTGCTTCATCATGTTGGCCTCATCAAGATAGAGGATTCCGCCGAACCTGCACCATGAAACTATCTGGCCATCTACCCAATTCTCCTTACCTAACCCCACGAATCTACCAAAAAGATCGTAGGATGAGGTCTGAAGCCCACAGTTTATCTCCCAGAGGGGGAGACCAGATATTTGTGAAACGAGATAAACTATATGGGTCTTACCTGTCCCGCTAGGGCCTATGAGTGCGCACTGTTTGAAGAAGAAGAGCGCACGAATGATTCTATGCACATATCGCTCACCAGTATCAACGTACTCAGCTATATTGTTCGGAACCAGGTTTTCAAATGCTTCAGGTATAGCGTAACCGTGAGTTAAATCATATCTTGACACACCGTACTTAGCCTTAAGCGATTCCTCCCCAACCTTCGATGCAAAAGAAAGCTTTACTAACAGTGATGTCTTATCTCCCTCTGCCTTAACATGAGTTACTTGCGCCAAATCTCAGCCAGTCTCATTCATTTAGGAGGGAGGCATCGATTAAACAGTTATGGATTTAGGATACAGAATACAGATGCATACACCTTTAAGAAAAAGCCTTTATGTGTAAAAGACACGTCGTAAACTTGGCG
>JACQRY010000142.1 GCA_016206275.1 Nitrososphaerota archaeon | reverse complement strand
GTGTTCCTTATTATCGAAGCGGGGAAAGATAGGGGTGTATGGGCCAAGCATGGCCTCAACCCAGAATTCATTTACACAAGGTCAGATTGGGACTTTGTAACAGGGAGTAAGAATCTCACAGAATCAGGTGTCAAGATTGGCTTTTCCGTACCGGAGAACGCTCTTCAGGCTCGCTCTAATGGCGTCCGAATCAAGATAGTATCTGGCCACCTCGGTTTAACGCCATCTGCCCTGTTCGTAAAAGGCGAGTCGGCGATAAAGACAATCGAGGACCTCAACGGAAAGAAGATAGGAGTAGCATCTAAGGCCAATGTCTATTATCGATACGCTTCATTCCTCGTTACCAAGTTCGGAATAAAACCTGAGTTCGTCTTCGACCCCTCCCTCTTAGATCTTGGGGGCGCGGTTGCAGCCTTAAAGACTGGGCGTATTGATGCTTTCGTCACGGCACGGGGTGCCGCCTATAGACTTGTGGACTCTGGGGAACTAAGAGTAGTTGTGCATATGCGCGATATCTGGCCCAAGCCATGGGTAACTAATGTCATATGGGCCACTGATGACCTAATTCAACAGAACCCTGATCTTGTGAATAGGTTCGTGAAGGCCACGCTTGAGACAGTGAAATACCTAGAAGAGAATCCAAGCTATGCAGCTGATGTTTATGTGAAGAGGACGAATGCTCCGAAGGATTTAGCGGATAAGGTCGTGTCACAGCTAGAGTGGAGCTCCAACGGCCTCGGCTCGGGCCAAGATTTGCGATCCGCCGTCTCAAACAGGTGGCAGTTCCACAAGGAAACTGGTGCAATTCCTCCGAGTGCAAATGTCAACATTGAAGATGCTGTCGATATCAGGTTCTTGCCCTAGTCAATTAGTCAACTTATAGAAAGTATATCCAAAAATTCAGAGCGTTTATTTCCAAGATCCCATACCCTTCGATAATGTGGATAGGAAGGCATTTGCGTTAGGAGCTATTGTCTCTGCAGTCTTGGTCATAACTGTAATAGCTTCGGCATTCTTTGTCCTTCAGATGGGGAATCCGACTACGCAGGCAGCTCAGACGACCAAACCTGCTTTGGAGAAGTTCAAGGCATTCGGAGCTTCGACGACCTCTGAAGTCTACTTCCTTATAGTTGATGCGGGAAAGGAGCGAGGTATTTGGGCTAGCAACGGCCTTGATCCAGAATTCATTACAACCCCAAACCCTCCTACAGAGGCTGAATTCAAAGAAAAGATAGCTTCCGGAGTCAAGATTGGTTTGTCACCGTCAAGCACACCAGTCAGACTGAGGTCCGCTGGCACGCCAGTCAAAGTAGTTCTAGGCTATAGAGGTGATACCACTCAAAAGGTATATGTCGAGGCCGATGGGCCCATAAAGACCGTTAAGGATCTGGATGGCAAGAAGATTGGCGTGCTTGGTATTGATACTCCTACATCCCGGATAGCCGGGTATGTATCAAACAAATTTGCAATAAAAACCGAAGTCGTTCCGCTTGGAAATCTTAGTAATCAGGTTGTTGCACTAAAACTAGGAAAAGTTGACGCATTCATAAGCTCCGAGGGTGCCCCGTTGAGGCTCGTCAGTTCTGGCGAGTTAGCAATACTCGTGCGTGTGTCTGACATCATACCCAAACCTAACGCGGCTGCTGTCGTGTGGGCAACAGACGATCTTATCCAGCAGAACCCCGATCTTGTAAAGAGGTTTGTCAAAGCGACATCCGAGACAATAAGATATCTGAAAGAGAATCCCACTTATGCAGCTGAACTGTACATTAAGAGAACAAATGCTCCTAAGGATCTGGCAGACTTAGTTATAGGTCAGACAAACTGGACGCCGGGAATGAGTGGATCAGAACTACTCATGGCAATGGCTAATAACGGGGCGTTCTCGAAGGAGGTTTCGCCGCTTCCTGCAGGCATCCCCCCGGTGAAAGTCGAAGATGCTGTCGATGTCAGGTTCTTACCCTAGGTAAGGAATCGTGAGAGCTCCAACCATACAACAATTACCTTTTTCTTCCGAGGAGGCACGACTCTATGGGACATTCGACATTAGACCGACTAATGAAAAGGTGCTAGTGCTACAGCGGTTTTGTTCCTGATTCAGGCGGTCAATCAGCAGGAACTCCAGCTGCATTAGCTACAGCTCTAAGATCAGCTCTTACCTCTTGTACCATTGAATCAGATCTTGTGCTAAAAATGTAGCTTGTAGCTCCTCCAACTACGCTACCAACAATTATTGCAGTTAGAATTACTGCAATCGTAGTACCGACAGCGGATTTACCTGACTTGCTCATGACGACCTACCCAAGTTTCATTTCGTGAAGCCAGGCTAGGACGGCGTTACGATATGCTTGCTCGTGTCCTATAAGAGTATGTCCGTTTGGAGATAGCGCCTTATCACTAGGTAACTGGATGAATTTTACATTAGGAACTTCTGAGCCTATTGCTGTCGCGTTGCCAACCATCCATTGAGGTTCAAAGGGAAGAACCCATGAATCATCTTGGGCCCTTATTATGAGGATTGGAATGGGAATGCGTCTTATGTTTGTAGTAGATACGGCCACGCTTTCTGGTGAGTATGCTGTTATGAAGGTTAAGGCGCCGACATTTACAGGGGCGCGTACGAAGGGCATTTTTTCCGGGAGTATAGCAGTCGGCTTACCTTGGGCTACAAAATCCTTAGCGGTAGTGTACAGGCGGCCATATAGTCCAGGGCTCAGTGCTTCTGATAGAAGCTTCATCTTCCAGGGTCTATTCGCGGTGGCCCCACCTAGAATCACCGCCTTGATGGCTGGGTCTCTGGTGACGGATTCATACATCACTACGTTTTCGGAACCAAAGCTATATCCGTGAAGAATAATGTTGCTATACCCTAAACTCTTTAGTATGCTTACTCCCGCGGCCAAATCTTTCGGATGGTCATTAAAGTCAGCCTTCAGGCTGTTGGGGCCCCACTGCCTGTCGTTAATGGCTAGCGCTGCGTAACCCTTGGATGCTAGGGCGATTTGTAATAACGGAACCGCCCCGGGATTTGTCGTTGAACCGGTATAGTTTCCTCCCGTACCGTGGACGAACATGATTGCCAAATTGGCTTTCTTATCCTGAGGCTCCCAGAGCCATCCGTCTAACTTGAGTCCATCTACAGTCGTAAATTTCAGGAAGCGGACCTTTACTCCAGCAGGAACGGTGAGCTGCTTGATATTATCTGGCTGAGGTATGAACTCATAACTTACTATTGCGCTCCTCTGCAGAGCAACGACTTTCTCGTTCACCTCAGAAACTTTCTTGTTAAGATCGCTGACCTGAGCTTTTAGCTTACTGTTGTCATCATCAGCTACCTTGATTTGCGAATTCAGTTTATCGTTGCTTGACTTCAGTTTATTGCTTTCATCTTGGGCAGCCCCGAGCTGGGACTTTAACTTGTTGTTATCGTCCGCAATACTTACAATCTGAGAACTCAGCTTGGCAGTTTCGTCCTGCGAGGTTCGAACTTGGGAACCTAACCTGCTGTTCTCAGACTTTAGCTGAGCGGCGATTGCATCAGTTTGTGTGCTATACACATATCCAGCTCCTCCTACAACACTCCCAATGAGTATGGCAGTAATAATTACTGCAACAATAGTGCTCATGGCAGATTTTTTCATACTTCGAGGTATGGATTTTGATTCCATACCCATATAATGGTGCAAAAAATATCTGAATATTTTTTGTAGCTCAAAGGACTAGCAATTGGCTAGTTTTGCTAGAATTCCTTCAAAAGTCTGTGATCAAGAGATTCTCTGCGGAATATCTACTTAGAGTATGGCCATATACTATATTGCGTTTGCTAGGGCATTTTAATACGTGGTTTAGACTAAACAAAATTTTGTCCGACATGAATGGCTCTATGATGATGTACTAGTGCTTTCTTAGAACTCAATTATTCTACTATAGGTTATTAATACTCGTTTCAGGAAAAGGGACGTATATTCATGGAGATTACTATACGGATAGTTTCATCGCAGGGGCATTGCGCGCCGCCCCAGGCGTTTTGCAAATTTTACAACGAACCTGCAATGCAGTGGTGGGATTGAAACCCACTCCTGCCGTGCGATGACCAACCAAAATGGCACCATTAGTCGTAGGCCTTTTTCCTAGGAAGCACATCATAAACTACAACTGTTTTTCCTTGTCTTAATTCAAATAATATTCTGTAATCTCCCACTCTAATCCTGTAGTGGTTATGGTAGCCTTTCATCTTCTTTATGTCAAGCCTAGCGGAGAAGCCCTTTTGCAGCTCACCCAATGCATACGCTACTCTCCCACTGATCTTCTCGTCTAACTCCCTGATC
>JACQRY010000141.1 GCA_016206275.1 Nitrososphaerota archaeon | reverse complement strand
TCCATCCACTCCTTCGCAAAATCGTCGAACGGGTAGACAACGAAGCCTTTGTGCTCCCGTATCATTTCAGACTTTCGGAACTCCTGCGGGTGGAATGGCTTCCATATCCATATTCTTGCCCCCTGGTTGGTCGCCGCTATCCCGAGGCCTGGAGTGAGGAACGGGTCGTTGAGATGGGCAGTCGGATCCTTTTCCAGGGTTTCGCGCATCATCCTGAACCGGGCTATGTACGGCTTCAGCCATTCCTTGTATTCGTTTATGGATTCCTTCCTCGCATCCGCTATCACCTTTACCCTGGCATACCTGTCCTGGACCACAGGCAGAAAAAGCTTTTTCCACTCCCTGAAAAGTATGTCCTTGGACCTGAGGACAGTGGCTTCGGCCATGCTCACATCAAGCCCGGCCCTTATCCTTTTCACCTGCTCTTCCTGGCTGTCCTCCTTTTCCGTCCACTCGCTTTTCATCCTTATGAAGTCGGTGATTATGGTCGGCCATCTCTTGGCCATCGAAACCAGGCTGTAGCCTTCCCCGGTGTATGCGTCCACCCTGTCGACAAAAAGGCTCCTCAGTATGTGGTCGTCCTTGGTCCTGTGGGCCTTCTCGAAATAGTCCAGTATCTCCTGGTATCTCCTCACATCATGGGCCATCATGTCGTAATCCGCAACCGCCTGGGAAGCGCTTGCCAGTCCCTGCTTTATCGTCTGCTCTATCTTGTGCTTCTCCTCTATGGTAAGCTTGTAGTATTCGAATGTAGGGGTAACCTCTATGTATTCATCCAGCTTGGCTATCCGGTAGTCCCACTTGTGCATCCTGTATATGAAGGACAGCCATATGTTTGGGCCTGAACCCCTGAGGTTGGTCCAGTCGAGGTATACCTCGGTCTCGAACGGGCTGAAGCAGATGAATTTGCCGCTCAGGCCGCCGCCCCTCACCGTAGAGGATTCAAGGGTTGAAGGCCTGCACCTCAAATCATCCGTGACAATCTTCAGCGAGGCTATAGGCTGGAGCCATGCCATGATTATAGTTTGTCAGAGCCCTCTTAAATCATTCTGATGCGCTTAAGCAATTAGCCGTGCACAAACTCCGGGATCAGAGCTTTGACAGGAGTATGGCCTGCCTGATGATGGAGGAGTTTATGTATCCCAAATCCTCAGACTTATAAACAGCTTCCAAGGCATCGCTTTTGCCCAGCGGCTCATGCTTTGGGCCTATAACATGGTGCGTGTATGCGTATTGCCTGTCCCCGCTGTATATTATAACCCTTGACAGCCAGCCGTAATCAGTTTCCTCTATGGCGACCTCCACTTCCCCTTCCGGCGTGAAATATCTTGTCATCAGGAATGTTGTCTGCCTGTTTTAAATGGCCGCATTTGCCTTCTGTTCTGCCCTCATCGCTTGTGTGCTGGCTCGGTGCCGTTAGTTGTCGCACCCCCTCGCGTCTTGGCCCCTGTGCAACTCAAAGGCTGAAGCAAAGCTTTATTAGTATAATGAATATTATACTAAATTGGACTATACAATATGGAATTCAAGGACAGAAAGCATGAGATGAAGGAGTTGCGCGAGGTGATGGGTAGCCAAAACTTCGAGCTGTTGATTCTGTATGGCAGGAGAAGGGTAGGCAAGACAGAGCTTATTCTCAACCTGACAAAGGATTCCAAAAGGATTTATTATCTGGCCACCGGAGAAAAAAATCTGGAGCATTTTTACCGTGTGTGCTCCGAGTATGACAAGGGCATGGCACAGTTGAAAATGGATTATGAGGTTCTTTTTGACCATCTCAAGGATAAAGTCGATGTGGTGATAATTGACGAGTTCCAGGAAATGATAAGGGAGGACGCAAATACTCTTAATTTGCTGCAGCGCATAGTGGACACCAAGCTGAACAAATCACGCCTCAAACTCATTTTACTTGGCTCCTCCGTTTCCATCATGGGATCAAGGGTCCTAAGCTACAAGAGCCCGCTTTATGGAAGAAGGACGGGCTCGATGAAACTAAAGCCAGTGGGTTTCTTCGATCTCAGGGAATTTTTCCCTTCTGCAGGCATTCAGGAACTTTTGGAAATCTACAGCTTTGCTGACGGCATTCCCTTCTATCTGATAAAGATAGCATTGCCTTTTCGCAATTGGCTGGCCGGTGAAACCGCTAATAGAAGAAGCTTTCTCAAGGACGAAGTGGATTTTATCATGAAATACGAGTTTGACAATCCCGCCACATATAAGATAATACTGGAGGCCATAGCCCGTGGAAAGACCAAACTCAACGAGATAAGGGATTACGCAAGAATGCCAAGGACAGATTTGAGTCCTTACCTGAGAAACCTCGTTGAAGTCGACATGGTAAGAAGGGAGGTTCCCATAACCGAGAACATGAAGTCAAGGTTTGGCAGGTATTACCTGAATGACAATTTTCTCAGGTTCTGGTTTCG
>JACQRY010000140.1 GCA_016206275.1 Nitrososphaerota archaeon | reverse complement strand
TTCTTGTTGCGCTTATTCTAATTGTGGCGGGTTTAGCTCCCAGCCTGATTGATCAGTCTGAGTCTTCGAATGGAAAGGTTATCGTCGTCATAGAGGTTAACGACTACATTTCTCCTGCAACGGCTGAGCATATTGAGTCTGGGATTCGGTCAGCGGAGGAGCGTGGCGCTCAAGCGGTGCTCATAACGTTGAATACGTTTGGAGGCCTGTTGGATTCGACCTTCAAGATCACTGAGACTATGATTCAGTCCAAGGTTCCTGTGCTGGGCTTCGTGTATCCTTCGGGGGGACAGGCGTTGTCTGCGGGGACGGTCATTCTGTTGGCATCAGATTTGGCAGCTATGGCTCCTGCTACAACCATCGGTTCATCGCAGCCTGTGGCAGGGGGCATTCCTTCTAACGACACGAAGATTGTTAACGCGTTGGTGGAGAAGCTTGTTGCTTCGGCGGAGCTTCATGGGCGAAATGTTACTCAGGCTGGTCGATTCGTTACTCATAACGATAATTTGACGGCTGAGAAGGCTGAGAGAGTAGGTATCATCGAAGTCGTAGCGTTGTCTCCGGAAGACTTGGTTGCGAAGGCGGATGGTTTGACGGTGAAGAAGGTCGGAGGGGAAGTGAAGCTGGATTTGGCAGACGCGGTCTTTGTAAACTATGAGCAGGAGATAAGGATAGCCGTGTTATCGGTGCTGTCGAACCCGATTGTCTCGGCCTTTCTCACTGCTGTAGGCTTCTTAGCTTTGATTCTAGGCTTGATGTCTCCGGGGATGGGGGCTGAGGTTGCAGGAGCGATCATGATAATATTGGGGTTGGCTGGTCAGGGCTTCAACCCGAATCTGATCGCCTTCGCGCTTATGGCTCTGGGAGCAGCCTTGCTGGTCTATGAATTGTATAGCCCTGGGTTCGGTGTGTTCGGTATAGGCGGTTTGGTTGCCCTGGCCATCGGTGTTTCGCTTACCATTACTCAACCGCCTTCCCCTGTGCTAGTTCCTCAGGAATATGTTCAGGGCTTCATCTCGTCGACTGCTGCGGGTGTCTTGATGGCTGGAGGCTTCTTCGGTTTCCTGATCTATAAGGCTGTGGCAGCCAAGCGGTTGAAGCGAGTCCTCGGAGAACTACCCAAGGGGGAGGGGAGGGCTGTAGACGACTTGGGCCCTGATAAACTGGGTTATGTCGTGATAAAGGGTGAGTATTGGAAGGCCAAAACTGTTGAAAATATTCCTACTGGAACAAGAGTTGTTTCCACGGGCTCGGAGGAGGGTGTTCTGATCGTGAAAGCTTCCGAGGAAGGCAAGAACTCATCTTAAAAAACGCAGAACCATAGATAAGATTACTGAAAGCGTTGAATGTTTGGCGCTTGCGCCAGTGCGACGCGAGTTCAGGGGGGTATATGAAGGCGGATGAGAAGATATTAATGTCGGCTTCTCAGGTTTTACAGGTAGGTTGAGCCGCTCTTCGGGGAGGTGTTTGAGGCTCGGTTCTGGAGAGGTAAGGTCTGCCGCTGGGCAAGCTCCGGTGTAAAATTGACCTAGGGGGGGTTCAAAAAGAAATGAATAGTGATGATCATTTTCAATGGGGTTGTCAATGAATTGTTGGTTTTCGGTTGGGGTTGTCATAGTGATGAAGAAAACCTATGGTGGCGGTAAATCTTTTCCCGAGGTTAATGCTGCTTGGGGTGTTTGATGTGGCGTCCACGTTGTGTCTAACAATTTACAATAATATGTTCTGATTTGAAATACGTAGGCAGCGAGACCGGAGAAAACTATCTAACGCTGAGCTTTACTTCGATGAAAACGTCTTCGGGAACCTTAAGTCTCATCAGTTGGCGCATGGTTCGGTCATCTGCATCCAGATCAATTAGTCTTCGGTGTATCCTCATTTCCCACCTATCAAAAGTATGAGTTCCTTGCCCTGAGGGGGCCTTTCTGGTCACAACCTTAAGCTTCTTTGTTGGGAGAGGCTGAGGGCCTTTGGCTCTGACACCGGTCTTTTCAGTGATGTCCCTGATCTCTTTGCACACTTGGTTCAGGTTCTCCAAGTTGGTGCTTGTAAGCTTGATTCGCGCTACCTGTGCCATTGCCCAAATCCACTTTCTTCTCGCTAGCCAAACTCTTACCCTTATTTAGGGTTTCCACCTTGAGA
>JACQRY010000136.1 GCA_016206275.1 Nitrososphaerota archaeon | reverse complement strand
TTCTTGAGGTCTCTGGGCTCATACGTGTTCTTTACTGGTATCCTTGAGTCTGTATGGAACTTCCTGTTGCTCAATGTTTGAGTGCTCCTTTTGATATAGAGTTTAGTAGTCTTCTTGCAGCGGTGTGAGGGTCTATTCTTCTTTTCAGTATGTCTTGTACTGCCTTATTGAACTCTGTTCCGCGTGTGGCTCTGTCTTGAAAAATCTGGTCGATCTGTCGTCGTATCTCCTGTAGGAGTTGGTAGGATGCTCTGTCTTGGAGAATAGTTTTTCTGTTACCACTGTGATCAGAGAACTTCCTAAATTCTTCAATGATCTTTATCAGTTCTGCAACTCCACTGCCTTTTACGGCAGTTGTCTTAAGGACAGGAGGCTTCCAGCCGTTCTTCTCTTTTGTAGCGTTCCTCACGTCGAGGCTAAGCCTGTCTGCGTGCTGAAGATCTGCTTTATTGACTACAAATATGTCTCCAATCTCCATGAGTCCTGCCTTAGACATCTGAACCTCATCACCAAGATCAGGAATCAATACGACAATAACCACGTCCACAAGCTTGGAGACATCGGCATCAGCTTGGCCTGTGCCTACGGTCTCTATCAGTATAACGTCTTTTCCACATGCATCAAGAAGCCTAACGATGTGGGAAGCGGTCTTTGTGAGCCCACCATGTCCCCCACGCGACGCCATGCTCCTAATGAATATCGAAGGATCAGATGCTAGCTCAGTCATCCTTAGCCTGTCTCCCAAGAAGGCGCCTCCGCTGATCGGGCTACTAGGGTCGAAGACCAAGATGCCTAGACTCAACCCTTTCCTCCTGTACTCTAGAGCTATTTTGGCCAAGAGAGTACTCTTGCCAGTGCCGGGTGGCCCAGTTATTCCGATTATCCATGCGTGGCCTGTGTGAAAATAGGTGTCACGGAGCAGGTTTTCAGTTTCAATGTCACCGTTTTCAATCATGGAAATTGCTTTGGCTAGAGCTCTATGGTCCCCACGCAACACTTTCTTAAGAAGACTCAAATTGAAAGTCTTGTTTGAGAGTTCTCGAGATCGTATTTCAACATTATTATGCAGATGTCGGAGACTTGAGATGACCGCTTACGTGTTTGTTTTTTGGAAGTAACCGAGGAATCCTGCGATGTCCATTCTGAGGAGTTTTAGGGCATAAGGGTCTGTGGTTAGAGGCGAATATTTCGGATATTTTTTCACGATTTCGGCTAAGGCCTCATCTACTCCACCATTGTTTGACACTACTGTTTTGAGTAGCTCCGCCCATTGCTTGTAAACTTCCAGGTTTAGCTGAAGCATTTCTTGTGCGTTGGACCAGTAGCCGTAGTGTGGAATCATAAGCCAGTTCGGCTTGAGACCTAGAAGACGGTTCAATGATTCCATAGCTGCAGGGTAGTCGAAGGAGGGTGGTGGGCTGTCGGGAACAAGGGTTTTGGAGCTGTGTCTGTATACGCCTACTGTGTCACCTGTGAATATGCTTCTGGTCTTCTCTTCGAAGATCGCCATTTCATGTGGCGCGTGGCCGGGTGTCGCGATGAATCTGAGGGTGACTCCTTCTAGGTCTAGTGTGTCACCGTCGTGGACTGCTTTGACTTTTTGCGCCGGGAGTGGTTCGGGTTCACCCCAGTACTGTAAGATGTCGCCGAGAGCCATTCTGGCGGAGGGGATTAGTCGTGAGGGATCGATAAGGTGTTTTACGCCTGGTTGGTAGGCTATGACTTCGGCGTTGGGCATTTTCTTGAGGAGTCTACCTGATCCTCCTGCATGGTCTATGTGTATGTGGGAGACTATGATGTGTCGGACTTCGCTGGCTTTGAAGCCTAATGCTTCTATGGCTCTTACTATGTCTTCGGATACGCAAGGAGGGCCTGATTCGATGAGGGCTAGGCGTTTCCCTTCCACCAAAAAGATGGATGCTATCGGTGGGCTCCCGAATGTCCCCAAATGGTAGATGTTGTCCTCGATCTTTGCTGGGCTGATGCTCATCTGTCTCCGCCTCCTAATATTTCGCTATTTAACATCAGTCTTCTGCCTCTTCTCCACCGCTAAGCATCCGTGAAAGAGAAGCTGATAGTTCTACAAGGCCTTCTGAAGTTACTGAGGATACGGGTATGACGGTGTGTGAGAAACCTGTCTTAGCTAATGCGCTGAGGATTCCTCTGCTCAAAAGATACACTGTAGCTGCTGACTCTTTTGACAGAGCATCGGTGAGGGCGTTGGTGTCGCTGAACCATCGTAGGATTTGCTTCCATTGTCCACCTGTTAGGTCCTTCTTGGAGAGCACTGGGACCTGTGGGCAGTCCAAGCGTAGCTGAACTGATGTAGCTAGGAGAGCCGTTGAAACAAGGTTTACTGCTGATGATACAAGGGCTGAGTCAAAGAGGAAGATCACTGCTTTTCCGTCGCACCGGAGATTCTTGATTATGTAGGGGCCGCTTGCTCTATATGCGAATAGTTCTATTTGGCCGGGTGTGTCTAAGATGGCGTAATCGGCGTTGTATGAGTCTATGTCGTCCTGTATTTCCTCGAGTTTTGCCGCCATTAGGTCTGCTGCCATTATTAGGGCGCCGTTGGGGCCGAGTTCATATTCTTCCATGGTCTTTTCTAAGGTCAGGTAGTTTCTGATGTCCACGTCGGCTACGTATGGGAGGGAGAGGGCTCCTGGATCGAGGTTTACGGTAATAGTATGGTTGCCTTTGTTTTCGTACCATGGTTTAAGAGCTGCTGTGAGCGTGGTTTTTCCGGATCCTGCGGTGCCTGCTATGAAGATGGCGTACACAGATGGGTGCTACGCGGATTGGGATTTAATTGTAACGATTAGAAGCATGTATTCTTCCTGAGTCTAGGATGTTCTGGTTTTTGGACAGATTGTTCCAATGGATATTCTTATCCTCGGAGTCTGCGTAGTGATGGTGGAGCGGAAAAAAAGTTGATGTTGAAGACAAGGGTTTTGATAGTGGCGGCAGGAGCTGCTATAGTGCTTCTTGCGGCGGCGTTCATACCAGTTTACCGGGAAACGGGAGGGTTGACCGAGATTACGTGGGGGCGGACTGGGGGCTTCATAGGTCTTGATGAGAAGCTTGTCATAAGACCGAATGGAATGGTGGAATATACTTCAAACAGATTTGGTAACGTGGACTTTCTCCTGGACAATGCGGAAGTGGCGAGTCTCTTTAACAAGACCGGTTTCTTTTTGGGAGACCGGTCATACACCTCCAATTCGAGTGCGGCTGACTACTATACTTACAGAATGACTGTGCAAATCGGGTCCGATGTAAAGAGTATAGATTGGGTTGATGGTTGGGCATCTGAGGAACCCTTGCCTTCAGAGCTGGGAGAATTCCAGCTCCAATTAGAAAGCATTGTCGAAAGGGCTAGAATGCAAACCGAAGTACCAAGCGATCCTGCTGAGAGGGCTGTTGAGATAGCTAAGGATTTCGTAGTTCAGGCACCTACATTCAAGTTCGACGGCATGTTGGAGACGCTTCGGGTTGTAGAGGCTGTGATACTTGAGTCCTTCCCTGAGCAGCATATTATCACCATCACTTTTGACTCGAGACAGGCGGGATACGGTGACC
>JACQRY010000135.1 GCA_016206275.1 Nitrososphaerota archaeon | reverse complement strand
TCATCGCGGAACCTTGTGCCTCCTAGGCCGGCTCCAAGTATGACTCTTCCGCCCGAAAGCATGTCAAGGAGAGCTGTTTCCTCAGCAAGTCTTACGGGGTGATACATCGGTGGAATCATTACGCTGGTGCCTAGGGTCAATTTCTTGGTTACTGCAGCTATCCATGTGAGGGGGATTAGTGGAGATGGGTATGAGCCTCGTGAGCCGTGGGCTTCGCCTAGCCAGACCGAGTCGTAGCCTAGTCGGGCAGCTTCGGAGGCATCGTTCAGCAATGTCTCAAAAGAGGATTCGAAGGGCATCAAGTGGATTCCGAATTTCACGACTAGTGCTTTCTGCAGGCTGATTGTTAAGGTCTTCGGATCAAGGTACGGTAAATATTGTCCTGCAGCTTCATGGAAAAGGATAGTAAGAGAAGTTGATAGACAGAAGACATCTTATCTAAATATACTGCAGACCATTTCTGCTAGGGTCAAAAGAAACGCTAGAAGGATAGCGCATAAAAGGAGGCTCACATCGAGCAATGTCGATCAAGACTTTGAGCAAGGAGCCTTGGAAGACCGATAAGTGGTTTGTAAGCCCTTACAACTATCTCGCGGAAGTCATGAAGGATATTAAACTCCCCTCGCGAGTCAATATTCTCGATACTACTCTAAGAGACGGAGAGCAACAGTCAAACATCGTTCTAACAAGGAATGAGAAGATCAAAATCGCCCAAGCTTTAGACGAAGCCGGCGTAAATATGATTGAAGCAGGGATGCCCGCTGTGGCGGATTTTGAAGCCGCTACAATACGCGAGATTGCCAAACTAGGGCTGAAGTCCAAGGTCTTCGCCTTCTCAAGATGCATGAAAGCCGATGTCGAGCTCGCAAGAAAATGCGACGTCGAAGGGATAGTTATGGAGATCCCCTCCAGCCATCACCTCATAGAATACGCCTATGGGTGGCCCGTCGAAAAGGCAATCGAGCTATCCGTGGAGGCAACTTCATACGCTGCTGCCCACGGCCTAAAGGTGACCTTCTTCACCATCGACTCAACAAGGGCACCCGAATCCTACTGGAAGATCATCGACGCCGTATATAGTGATGGCCATATGGATGAGCTGGCTGTTGTAGACACGTTCGGCGTATGCCATCCCCACGCGGTCAAGTATTTCGTAGAAAAGGTCAGGGAGAAGATCCGTAAACCTCTACACTTCCACGGCCATAACGACTTCGGATTGGGCGTAGCCAACGCTATGGCCGCTGTGGAGGCTGGTGTCCAGACCATCCATACTACGGTCAACGGAATCGGTGAAAGAGTAGGTAACACTTGCCTAGAGGAAGCAGTTTTGGCACTAAAGCTGCTTTACGGGGTCGACAGCGATGTTAAGCCTGAGAATCTCTACGCACTCTCAAATCTCGTTCAGAAGCTTACCGGCGTCAAAATGCCTCCAAACAAGCCGGTCGTCGGCGACAACGTGTTTACCACAGAGTCCGGTATAGTTGGAGGCTGGTGGTCCAGGCTTGAGCCCCTTAACATGCCGACAGAGATGTTCCCCTTCACCCCAGAGACGATAGGCCATGGCAAGGTCAACGTAACCATCGGCAAAAAAAGCGGTAGAGACACAATCCTCTACAAAGCAAAGAAACTGAATCTAAACATTCCGCTCGAAAAAGTGGATGAAGTCCTAAACAAGGTCAAGCTTGTAGCGGTTGAGAAGAAGAGAGTATTGACGGACGAAGAGTTCGCTGAGATCGTGGAGAATCTAGGGCGATCCTAGAAGGGGATCCTAATCCTCTTTCCCTGAATCTTCCAATTTCTTTTCCAGCAGATTGAGGAGACTTCTAGCTGTCTCTATGTCTCTTTTGCTAGCGGGAAGAGAGATATGTATCTCCCCTAGCCTCGCCTCTATTACCTGCGGATGCTCAGTAGAGTTTTCTTTTGTCAAAGGAGTTTCGTGGCCTGCATTTGGCCGCCGAAAAGTCCTAATGGGTTTTGTGTCAGTCAGATAGCTCTTAGTAACCCAGTCTACTTTCTCTATTGCTTCCTCCTCAGAACAATTGGCGATAGTTGCAAGTTGCTCCGCAAATTCACGGGGTAGCTCAGTCCCGAATCGCTGGTAAAGCTCGCTCCACAAGGGAATGTTACTGATTGCTTTCCCC
>JACQRY010000134.1 GCA_016206275.1 Nitrososphaerota archaeon | reverse complement strand
ATTGGGTCCTGATTACACTCGTGCTGGCCGTCCTTTCCACCGTCGTCTTGTTGTTGCACATGCCGGACGTGAGCTCCATCACAGACATGGTGCGAGAGGCGGACAGTGCCGACCTCGCCGGCGGGCTTGGGGGCGACCTCTTCCACCCCGGTGTCGGCCTGCTGGTGTTGCTCGTGATCACGGTGCTCAACGTGTTCAAGCCGCGAGGCTTGACCCCGTACGGGTGGCGTAAGCAGCAGGAGGAGCGTCGTAAGCGGGACGAGCAGCGTAAGGTGTCGCAGCCGTGATACAGTAAGATGTCAGACGCTGTCCAATCTCAGGGTGATCAACAGAAAATTTGTGCTCAATATTGCTAGCGACCACCCGAAGATTGAACATAGTCAGGTGTCATTAACAAAAAATCTCTCAGCAAAAGTGATGACGCGCAGGTATGGAATAACTGGCCTGACTATCCACTTGGTAGGATTTACGATCGGAATCGTCGGCATTGGGTGGGTTTCAGGCGGAGTCATGGAACCGGGCCTCCACCTGCACTCGAGCATCGGTGCGCTTTGTGACCAAGTTTACGGCTTACTGGTCATCATTTACTTTCGCTTTCATATTACCATCGTTAGATTAAGGGGGAACAAATCATGAAAGATTCAGCAGAAAATACGCTGAGTAGTTTTTATCTATCACTCGTTGTAACACCGATAGGAAGAGTACCCATAGATCGAATAAGTGAGTAAACAATGCGCTGTAGATCACACACAACATGCTCCAGAACACAACTGCAAAGAACAAGTACTGGCAGAAATAGGGTTTGAATAATCATGGACACAGATTTGGCTATTCGAGCTTCCGGATTAACGCGCGTATTTGATAAGAAGGTTGCCGTAGATAATGTGGATCTGGCAATCAAGCAGGGAGAAATCTACGGGTTCTTAGGCCCCAACGGTGCCGGCAAATCAACTACTATTCGTATGTTGGTCACACTGCTTTCTCCGACAAACGGCAATGCTTGGGTAATGGGGCACAGCATTCATGACGACGCGACCAAAGTCCGCCTAAGCATTGGCGTGGCGCTGCAAGATGTCGCTTTAGATGAGCAACAAACAGGGGCAGAGCTCGTGCGATTACAGGGACGGCTGTATGGGCTGTCCTCCGAGGAGGTTAGTAGGCGGCTCGCATACCTTCGTGAGATAATAGACATTGGAGACGCCTTGGACAGGCGGATCAAAACGTATTCAGGCGGCATGAAGCGGCGGCTGGACTTGGCTGCGGCGCTTGTCCATAATCCAACGGTGCTCTTTCTGGATGAACCAACGGCCGGGTTAGACCCGGTCAGTAGAATGCGTGTGTGGGAAGAGATCAGGAAGCTGAATAAGGAACTAGGTGTGACTATTTTCTTGACAACTCAGTATCTCGAAGAGGCTGACCACTTGGTTGACAGAGTTGGCATTATTTCCCAGGGTCGGATTGTGGCTGAGGGTACACCAGCTGAGCTAAAACGCAAGATTGGCGAAGACCTGGTGATCATACAGACTCAAAACGATGTGGAGAGTGTAGTTGCGGAGCTGCGCAATGTGCCTAAGGTGGGTAGAATTGAAGCTAGAGGCAAAGAAATTGCTATTGCGTCTGCAGACGGCTCAAAGATTATCGGCTCCGTTGCAGTTGCGCTGCACCAAGCTGGCATTCAAGTGGAGCAGTTGACGCTGCGTACGCCGAATCTTGATGACGTATTCTTGGAGGTGACAGGAAATCGTATGCAGAAAAACAATAACCACCAAGGAGTGAAACCATGAGCAAAGAGTCATCAGGCTATGCCATACAGGCGCGGCCAGCTGGTTTCTTACATGATTTGCTAAGCGTGGCGGGTAGAGCTGTTAGGGCAATACCCCGGGAGCCGGAAAACCTAATCCCAGCCCTCCTTATCCCGCTGTTCTTCTTCGCAGTAAACGTGGGAGCATTAGAAGGAGTTTCATCTTTCACGGGAGTTACGGACTACAAGGCTTTTCAGCTACCTGTTGCGATCATATTTGCTGTAACCGGCGTATCGCGCGCTCTTGCCTTAGTTACTGACATTACTTCCGGCTACTTTGACCGCCTGCTAGTTTCTCCCATAAACCGCTGGGCGCTCCTTTTGGGCTTAATGATGGCTGACTTTGCTCTGGTGCTCGCCTTATCTCTACCTGTGCTTCTCCTCGGACTCATTGTAGGCGTCAGATTTGTTACTGGAATACTTGGCGTATCAGTATTCTTGCTTCTCTCCGGGCTGTGGGGTCTTGTCTACAGTGGGTTTCCGTATGCAATTGCCCTCCGTACCGGTAACCCGGCTGCGGTGAACACTTCTTTCCTTCTCTTTCTCCCATTTGTCTTTCTGACCACCGTATTTCTGCCGATGGAAGCCCTCAGCGGGTGGCTTGCCACCTTCGCATCCTATAACCCGATTACCTACGTCCTCGCCGGCCTTCGCGTCTTGATAACTGATGGTTGGGTAATAGCGGACCTTGTCTACGCTTTTGGCGCGATCGTAGTAGTCGGATCTGTATCATTTAGCTTAGCGTTTACCGCCCTGCGCCAACGGGTGAAAAGGAACTAGGATCTAACACAAAACTATCATGCAGAAGCAGCCCGTAGCGTACAAGAAACTGCCAGCATAAGGCTAATATACTATTTTGAAAGCGATTCTTCTTTCATGCGAAGGATTCTAGCTGGACTTGCTCTAACCATATTGCTCTTAGCCCAAGTGGGCCTGGTCCTAGCACAACCAGACAGTGTTTCCAGAACTAACGACAGATCAAACACCGATGTTACAGTTACAATACCAGAACATGCAGCAGAAGTAGCACCAGGAGTCTTTAGTTTAGGAAGCAGTACAGATGTTGACGGAAGGATTGTAGAGGGACTGATGATAATCGACTACAAGAAAGGATTCGGTCACAAACCTAATCACGACCCCGGTAATAAAGGAGGCAACGGAGGCGGAAGCAAGTGCTTCGCATTTCTCGCAAGAGATGCGAAATGGAAGACAATAGAGCCTTGGCTCCTGAACCCGGCAAATACAGAGGGGCTGAGCGATGATTTCCTATTTACAAACCTTGGCATCGACATACAGAAATGGGAAGATGCTGCTGCGACTGACATACTGGGTGACGGTAGCATAACCGCTGCAACACTAGTAGCAGACACAGACAATCCAGACGGAGTGAATGAAGTTTACTTCGGTGGTGTCGGGAGTGAAGGAGCAATAGCGGTGACCATTGTTTGGGGAGTATTCTTCGGCCCGCCAAGTCAGCGTGAGTTAGTAGAATGGGATCAGGTGTACGACCAAGTGGACTTTGACTGGAGTTCGACTGGTGAAGCAGACAAGATGGACTTTGAGAATATCGCAACTCACGAGCTAGGTCACTCAGTGGGGATGGGGCACCCAGACGACACTTGCACAGAAGAGACGATGTACAGGTTCGCAGATCTTGGCGAAACAAAGAAAAGAGACCTGCACACTGGTGACATTGCAGGCATTCAGGACCTTTACCAATAGACGGTAACAAGAGCATAGCTCTTCTCTTACGGATGAGGGCTACCCCTCAAGATAAGGTTCCCAGACCGGGATGATTCCCGACGGCGTGAAATCTCCTCAGCTAGTATTCTTTTTATTCCATGAGGGTTCAGCCTATATTCGTGGGAATCCCAGAGAAGATCAAGCGCGTCGAAGACGATCTTCATCGTACACAGGTAAATAAGAAGACCGAGCATCACGTCGGCCTACTCAAAGCCAAACTAGCTAAGCTTAGACGCGAACAGGAGGAAGCAAGGACACGCGGCGGAGCCAGCTCTATCGGATATGACGTAAAGAAAAGTGGAGATGCAACGGTGGTCCTGATAGGGCTTCCAAACGTCGGCAAATCAACCCTGATGAACAGGATCACCAACTCCAAATCCAAGGTCGGCGAATACCAGTTCACCACACTAACAGTCGTCCCAGGAATCATGACGCATAAAGGAGCACGCATCCAGATCCTTGACTTACCGGGAATAATCGAAGGAGCCTCAGCAGGAAAAGGATTAGGCAAAAGAGTACTGTCCGTAGCAAGATCGGCGGACCTCATACTCTTCGTACTAGACGTTTTTCAACCAGAAGCACTCTCCGTGCTCATAAGAGAACTGAGAAAAATAGGAATCAGACCGGATGAAAAGCCTCCAAACATAGTAATCGAGAAAACAGATTCCGGCGGCATCTCCATAAACACTCAGATCAAGATGACCAGACTGTCGAGCGCGCTGGTAAGAGACATCCTCAGCGTATATGATATGCACAATACTCGAGTCATGATAAGAGAAGACATAACCGATGAACAATTGATCGACATTATCCTAGGCAACCGCACATACGCTCCCACACTGACAGTTATGAACAAAATCGATCTCGTCAACTCCGGATTCATGAACGAACTCAAAACTAGGCTCACACACGACTTCATACCAATATCAGCAGACGCAAATCTCAACCTAGAAGCATTAAAAGACGAAATCTATCGGCGACTCGACTTCATCAGGGTTTACATGCGTCCAAGAGGAGGCGAAACCGACTACGCCGAGCCCATGATAGTCAAAACCGGAGCCCAAGTCCTCGACATATGCAACAGAGTCCATAGAGGAATGAAAGACGAGCTCCACTACGCCCAGATATGGGGTAGAAGCACCAAGTTCGCAGGACAAAAAGTCGGTCTAACCCACCACCTAATGGACGAAGACGTCCTAACACTCATAACAAAATAACAGAAACCCTGAAATCAGCCCAAAGAGAGCATAACCATCCAATCACAGCCCAGAAGTACCTAGCTCTTAAAACAGCCCCACGCAATCCACACGCAAGACGCTCAATCCACGAAAATTTCTTAACGCGGCCTAGAAGCCTCTTCAGAAAGAGAAATCTGAGCCAAAACCTTTCTACCTCCAGAGCTTTGCACCCCTTCGATCAGAAACACCATCCTTGACATCGGAAGGAAGTGTTTCGGCCCCACCCTCGTAGATCTCCTTGTCTTACCACGATACGTTATCTTATAGTCGCGACTCTCAACCACGCTGGTCTTGACTGACTTTTGGCAGAGCTCGAGCAGAGTACCGCTTGGTAAGCCAAGCCACTTATCGAGATGAGACAGATACCCAACGGTCGACATCTTCCCCTCAGTCTCACCCTTCTTGTATCTTCCCAACAATAGTAGGCCAATACCTCCTCCTTTAAAAGGTAACAAGACAATACGCATTCTAGACTGCTTTCATCGGCCAGATAATATCTCTGTGAGACGGATAACAATGACCCATGGGAAGTTAAGAGCCACCATATTATAACGCTGTTATACTTAAATACGAGCTGATAGAAACTCTATCACGGAAAAATGGCAACCGCCCTGAACAAACCAGATCGAACCCTAGACCAGCGGGGACTATTATGCCCACTGCCAGTCATAAACACCAACAAAGCGATACAAGAGCTTAAACCAGGCCAAATACTAGAGGTTCTCGCCACCGATCCGGGCTCAAAGCCTGACTTCGACGCCTGGTCCAAGAGCCGGGGCCACAAAATACTCTCAGTAAGCCAGGAGCAAGGCCCTCCAAAGGTCTTCAGGTTCTTCATACAGAGGAGCGGGTAACAAGAATGGTTCTTGCAACAGAACAGCTACAAGAAGCAGCTAAGCAGGGCTTCAAGAAAAAACTTGTAATTGTTGTGTCTAAGGGCACCATCGACATGCTCTACCCTGCATTCGTCTTAGCCACGACCGCCCCAGCCATGGGGATAGAGGTGGACCTCTACTTCACCTTCTGGGGGCTAAGAGTGTTGACGAAGAAAGGAGTGAAATCCGCGAAGATAGGAGCCGTAGGCAATCCAGGGATACCCATGCCTAACCTCATGGGAGTATTGCCAGGTATGACAGCAATGACCACGAAGATGATGAAGAAAAGAATTGAGAAATACTGGCCCAGCGTCCCAGACATGATCAAGATGATAAAAGAGAGCGGAGGACGAATACACGCCTGCTCACCCACCATGGGATTCATGGGTGTAGACGAGAAGGATCTGATACCCGAAGTCGACGACATAGTTGGAGCATCTACGTTCCTAGGATGGGCTTCCGACCCTGAGGCAATCACTCTCTTCATCTAAGTCAACTACCGTTCTGCTATTTCTGGCGAACAGTATAGCGCGAGCTATGGTTATCAATTTCAGCTGACTTGGCAACACGCTGACGGATGATTTATAAATTCGAAAATGAACCTACCTGCTCGCTCCCAGAATGTCTGTTCCAACAGGTACGGAGGATCTTAACACTATACTCACTGTGTCGATAGGTCTCTTCGCAGTTTCGTTTGCACTGATAGTGTTCCTAATCACTTTCAGAAACAAGCAAGAATCAAGGGGTTTTAGCAGGGAACAGCTCCGCATCTACCGAGCACCGTTGTTCCTGACTCTGTTCACCACTGCTACATCT
>JACQRY010000147.1 GCA_016206275.1 Nitrososphaerota archaeon | reverse complement strand
GAGTGCAACCAGACTGTCCATCGTTAGTCACCTACACAAATAAGCAAGGACAAAACCTCCTAGCAAGACCAGACACACACCAGCGCAATCACGAAATACTACCAACCAACAAGCATCACACAACCAGACGAAACTTCCACAATCAAACCACAGCACCCCATACAAATCCTAACAACAACCAAATAGCCCCCATACAAGATCAACAACATTTCCCCGGAAAACCACCTTTCCTCCAGAAAACAACCAAATTTTTTTCCCCGCAGATGCAGGAGCACCAATCTTCTTAGTAACCAAACCCATCGCACCCAAGAACCTTCCTGAGCCGATGAGGCCTTAACATCATATTTGAAACAATCACCCTGATCCACAGTCCAGCCTCACCCCTACCCACATACCTCCTGAAACGTCTACATACAGGTGCAGCCTATCCATCATCTCTGCCATTGATCTCAGGAGAAGAATTCACATTTACACAGCAACTTCATCATCACTATGACAACCCCACATAGAAAACACACAAATCATTGACAACAGGATTGAACTTGATCATTACTATTGAATTCTTTTTAAACTCCCCCCTAGGTAGATTCCACACCGGCGCTTCCCACCAGCAACTCCTCATCATACCAGTAGAGACCAGACCACTCTCACCCAGACGCATCCATCTTGAATCCCATCGAGTCCTCAACGGCACCGACTGAAGCAACCGTCTAGACCTTTCACATCATCATCCCTGAAACAGCACACCATTGGCACAAACCTTTTATGTCCCACCACCACTGAAAAAGTGGGATGACTGAGGAGCACCTAACAGTCGACAGAAAGGGCAGAATACACATGCCGAAGAAACTACGCGACAGAATAGGAGTCGAAAAGATGGTCAAGGCCAGAGTCAGCGGCCGCAAACTCGTAATAGAGCCTATCCAAGACCCCCTCGACGAACTAGCCGAGGAGATCCAGTTCACCTTCAATAGTGTCCTCGACGAGCTACCGAAACTGAGGAAGAAGGCGGAAGAACAGCTGCTAAAGGAAACGATGTCATAGAACATGCTCATAGAAACAGATATGCTCCTCGCAGCCCTCAACAGAAAGGACCCCCTAAACAGCATGGCTAGAAAGGTTCTAGCCCTCACAGGTCTAAGCCTGTCGCCCTATGCGTTGATAGAGCTGAATCTATTGGCGAGAGGAGGCAAAATCAAGGTACGGGACTTCGAAAAATTTAGCCAGAAGCTGGAGGCTGTTCTAACCACACGCGGCGTGTCCATCACACCCGATAGACCTCTACACCATTCTACCGCACACAGGCTCGAGAAGCAGTTCGGACTGACCTTCTTCGATAGTCTCCACGCGTCAGCAGCCCTTACAGAACACGAAGGAATAATTAGCTTCGACACCTCTTACTCGAAGCTGGATAGAGTCGGATTGACTCATATCGACCCGCGAAGACGACGACAAGACGCATAAAGCAGCACTAACAGCAACAGCAATAGGATTTCTTACAGGAACCATAACAACACAAATTTCCCAACCCTTAGCCCTCATCACAGCACTCACAGCGTCAACAACCATCATCCTCCTATCAAAACAAACAACCATAAAAGAAATCACAAGTCTAATACAAACCACCACGAAAAGAAACTGACGCCATAATGAACAATGGGGCCACAGACCATCCTTATGGAGACACAACTTACGTACCCCTCCAATACCAAGGCATTCCCAACCCTTCCACACATCTCCACCCATGATTAACCACCTCAATCTTCACCCAAATCCATATGGAGAAAAGTATATACAGTAATATCTCCATAAAAGACACGGAATGACAGGTCTCCGACTCCAAATAAACAGAGCATTAGAAGAGAAATTCAGAGAAGCAGCGATGCGAAGATTCGGCTTCGCAAAAGGCGCCCTAAGCCGCGCATCGGAAGAAGCCATCCAACTATGGCTATCAACAACGAACATCCAGCCCTTCGAAGGCGACCCAGTGGAGGCGATAGACGGTCTACTCGCCGACATCGACATAGACTCAGTCAAAATGCAGCACATGGCAACACAGATCTGGAGAAGGAGAGTAGCCAAGCATGCATCTCATTGACACAAACATCTTCCTAGAAGTCCTGTTATCACAAGAGAGGAGCAGTGAATGCAAGTCCCTACTCTCAGCAGTCAAGTCAGGGAGGATACAGGCAGCGGTGACCGACTTCTCCATCTACTCAATCATGATCTCCATGGCCAACTTCAAGAAGACCGAGGAGCTGAAGATCTTCCTCTCAAGCCTCTCAGGATATAGAGGACTACAAATATACCGGTGCACAGCCTCAGATATGATAACCGCTACAGAGATAACCACGCGAACAAAACTAGACATTGACGATGCGATACAATACTCCTCCGCAAGAGCAATGAGCGCAAGATCAATAATCTCCTTCGACAGGCACCTAGATGGACTGGAAGCACCCAGAGAGGAGCCATCCCAAACAATAAAAGACCTACCCGAGCCCCAATAAAGACCCCAGCGACACATACCCAATCAGCACAAACCACGAGACCACGTTACAACCACCCATACTAACCCAACAGCAACCAAAACAGATTCAACAACAGTCCCCAAAAATCTTCCCAAAGAAGCCAACCAAAAGTTTTCTCCTCCCCTCACACAACATCACACCCCAATAAAACGCCAATCCAGGCTTCACCATGAAACACAGGGAAAGAATTATCCCAAGCACTCGGAAAACAAATCACTATGCGCAAACACCAATAGAACCCAACAAATCCTGCAACAAATCATCCAACTCAACTGTTACCCCCTCTTTCTATACAATCTCCCCCCTAGGTCAATTACACACCGGGGCTATTACCGCAGCCCGCCAACAACTACAGCTCCTAACCATAGCAGTAATCCCAACATCCATAACCCTAAACG